>CAMONF010000175.1 GCA_946620335.1 uncultured Clostridia bacterium | reverse complement strand
GCCGTCCACAATCACGCCGCCCAGCGTGGTACCGTGACCGCCGATGAACTTGGTCGCCGAGTGGACCACGATGTCCGCGCCGTGCTCGATGGGGCGGATCAGGTAAGGCGTGCCGAAGGTGTTGTCGATCACCAGCGGGATCTTGTGCTCATGGGCGATGGCGGCCAGAGCGTCGATGTCCGGGATATCGGAGTTGGGATTGCCCAAAGTCTCGATGAAAATGGCCCGGGTCGAGTCATTGATTGCATTTCTCACAGCGTCAAGGTCGTGGACGTTGACAAAAGTGGTCTGGATGCCGTAGGCCGGCAGCGTGTTGTCCAGCAGGTTGTAGCTGCCGCCGTAAATGGTCTGCTGAGCGACGATATTCTCGCCCGCGTGAGCCAGCGCCAGGATCGCGTAGGTCACGGCGGAGGCGCCGGATGAGACGGCCAGGGCTGCGGCGCCGCCCTCGAGGGCTGCCAGCCGCTCCTCCAGCACGCCCTGGGTGGAGTTGGTCAGACGGCCGTAAATATTGCCCGCATCCCGGAGGTTGAACCGGTCCGCCGCGTGCTGCGCGCTGTGGAATACGTAGGACGTCGTCTGGTAAATCGGGACCGCTCTGGAATCGGTGGCGGGGTCGGGCTGCTCCTGCCCGGCGTGGATCTGCAGTGTCTCAAATCTGTAGGTGTGGTCGCTCATGGTTATCTCCTTTATTATAGAACTTTTTTCAAAAAGTTGAACGGTTATTTCGGTGATTAGGGGCCTGCCCCGGTGGGCACTGCCTCAAAACAGGAAGGAAAGGAAGATCCGCGCCATTTGTGCAAAAGAAAAAGAGGCTTCTCCGGCCTCCCTTGGCAGCGTCGTGCACACGCTTCGTCAAAAAGGAGGCAGCCCGTGCCTCCCTGCTCGTCAGATGATCGGCGCCCTCAGCGATACATTCGCGTCTTCGGGTCCGGATGGATGACAGAGAAGCACATTTTCCTGCGCATGGAAAATAAGGACATCATACACATGCTGTCCATCATCGCACACATCATTTCGGCTGCATAGTTCCTGAGCGTCATGGCGGCTCCTCCTTTCCTCGTGTTTTTATTTCCTACCTGTTTGATAGGAAATATACACCCATTCCCAGCCCCTGTCAACAACTTTTTAAGTTTTTCTTCGCATCGGCCAATGCCACTCCATGTTTTCTTTTCTGTAAAATTATTGTATACTGGACCTAAATCTGTAAAAACAGAGCTGTGGCTGGAATCAGGAACCGTCCCTGATTCCAGCGTTCCTGATTCCAGCCACTCCCCAGACTTCAAACAGGAGGATCCACTATGCACATTTTTCTGACAATCCTCGCATTTGTGCTTGGCGGGGCCGGCGGCGCCCTCATAGCCATGCACCTGGGCCGGCCAGTGACAGCCGGCAAGCCGGCGCCCTATGGGAAGCGCATGATTCCCGTCCTTATCCCGGTCCTCCTTCTGGGATTCGTCCTCAGGTTCCTTCCGGGGCTGGGGAAGGTCTTCGCGTCGGTCCTCCTGGCAGCCTTCTGCCTGGTCTGCGAGGGCACGAACCGAGGCCTTGAAAAGCGTGACGGAAAACTCCTGGAAATGGCCTTCGTTTTCCGCATCCCCGCCTCCGCCCGCATGCAGTACATCGATCTGCCAGCCTGCCGCGCTTCCCTGGTCCGTTCTGCCCAGATCTCGGGAATCGTATCTGCGCTGATCGGTGCGGCGGCGCTTGTACTGCTGGATCAGAAAAATCTGCTCATTTCCCAGATCGTCACCGGGGTCATCCTCACTGCCGCTGTGACCATCGCAGATATTGTCCTCGCGAAATCCCGCGGGAAGAAGGGAGCCGCCGCATGACCATAGAAGTCCTGGATGTCTGCAAGAGCTATGACGGCAAATCCGTCCTTAAAAATGTAAACATGAATATTTCCTCCGACGCGGTCATCGCCGTCGCCGGCGCCCGGGGAAGCGGCAAGACCACTCTGATCAGGATCCTGCTGGGCCTCGAGAAACCCGACAGCGGCCAGGTCAATCTCCTCGGCGACTACAAATACGCCTGGATCAACGCCGGCACCGTCTTCCAGGAGGACCGCCTCTGCCCCGGCTACACTGCCGTGGAAAATGTAGCCATGGTCAACGCCAAGCTCTCCGGCCGCGTCGCCCGCCAGTCTCTGGAAAAGCTCCTGCCCCCCGGCGCCGCCGACAAGCCCGTCGAGGAGCTGACGCCGGCCCAGCGCCGGATGGTCTGCATTGTCCGGGCCTGCATCATCCCCTCAGACGTCCGCTTCATGGACGAGCCCTTCTTCGGGATGACGGAGGAGGAAAAAGAGCGTTCCATCCGCTATATCCGCGAGACCATCGCCCATACGCCGTTGGTCCTGACCTGCCTGCCTGAGGAGGTTCCCTCCTTCTGCCGGGTCTACCCGCTGGATTGATGAAAAAGTGATAATCAGGGACAAGTAGAATCAGGGAGGGCTCCTTTTACAGATTACTGTAAAAGGAGCCCTCCCTGATTCTACTTGTCCCTGAGCCAGCCTTTCGTGGATCCAGTCGTCCCTGGTTCCACTTGTCCCTGAGCCAGCCGTCCGCGGTTCCAGTCGTCCCTGATTCCACTTGTCCGGTCCTGCGCCATGCTTATCTTTGTCGCAGCTATAATGAATTTTTTGTAAACAAAGTCTGGCTTTTTCAATTTATTTATATATAATAAATTATATATAGTTTTCAATGCTTGACAGTTGCTCATCTGTACTTTGCCCTCCGGCAGCTGTCCGGCCTCCTATCAAACTCAACCAGGTACTGCCTTATGAGAGAAATAGATGACCAATACCCCGAATTTGCCGAAGCCAAAGAGCCGGTAAAAGGCGGTAAGCACCATAAAGGACTCTACATGAACCCGTCAGCCATCAAGCAACTGCTTCACCTGAACGGGTTCATTTTGATTGTCTTTTCCATCGCTGCCCTTATGCTCATGCCCGGGGTGAACCCGCGCCTTCCGGTCGGCAGCGATACCATCTCACCTGCGCCTGACGGCGCCGGCGGTGACCATGTGCCCGGTACCTCACCCGAGGAGGGCGGCACAGCGGACAAGCCGACTTCGCCTCCGACCACCAATCCCTCTCCCGCCCCATCAAAAACACCGACCGTCCTGCCGACGACGGCTCCTTCCCCGGCGCCAACCGATTCCGTGACCCCCACGGTGACCGTGGAACCAACGTTGACGCCCTCGGCCACACCGTCACCCACGGCTACGCCCACGCCGACACCGACCGTCACACCTACTCCAACACCCACCTTGACGCCGACACCTACGGCGCGTCCGGCGATCACCAACACACCGACGCCGATTCCGCCAACCTATATTCCCACCGAGCCACCTGTGACATACCGGCCATGGCCGACCGACCCGCCGGCACCGACGCGCCGGCCTACCAATACGCCGACGCCCACAAGGCGGCCTACCAATACGCCGACGCCCACAAGACGGCCTACCAATACGCCGACGCCCACAAGGCGGCCTACCAATACGCCGACACCCACAAGGCGGCCTACCAATATGCCGACACCCACCCCTACTCCAACACTGACGCCGACTCCTACTCCTACACCAACGCCTACTCCTACACCGACGCCAACGCCCACACCTACCCCGACGCCCTCACCGTCCCTCTCTCCGACACCCACACCCACACCGATACCGGAAGGTGAGGAGCCAACCATCGACAATATCACAATCAGCCTTGAGATGATGGACGAAGATGAGACCACATATGTGTTCTTCCCCAATCTGACCGTCTCGCTGAACTCGGTCTGGGACGAGGAAGAAGCGTCCAGCGGAACCGCCCAGGCCACCCTCTGGATGAAGGATCCCGGCACCGGTGATTTCCGTGATATTACAGATCACGAATACGGCGGCAATGAGTACACGTATGACGCCGGCTCATCCACCTGGGATGTCAGTCTCATGTCAACTCCCGTCAGTATCAGCGATACCCAGGACAGCGTAACGCTTGAAGTTGATATCAATTACACCAACAAGGCCGGCGAGTCAGGCTCCGTGCAGAAAACCTACGAGTTCTATCTGAACAACCTGATCACTGCCGACCAGAGCGGCGATCACCCGAAGGGCTACACCATAGACGGCACCTCCGTGACCTTCTATTACAAGCTCAATGATGCCGCCCAGGATCTCACTCTCAACCTTTTGGGAGGTGCTCTTACCGTCTTCGAGAACGCTTCTGCTGAATCCGGTAATGATTACTTCAGCCCGGACACTGCCATCATTACCGAGGGCGGCGAAACCCTGGTGACATTGACTTTCAACAATGTTCCGGATCTGACAGAGGATTCCGCTTTCATTCTCGAAGCCTACTACGACGTCTCTGATTCAGCCAACGGTCTGACATACTATTATGATCAGCACGATCAAGTGAACTTTTGACCTTTCCCGCCACACATCCTTGAGGAGGTAACAAAATGAAAAAGAACACAAAGGCTTATATCGGAATGGGTATCGCCCTCGTCATCATCATTCTGCTGCTGAACCCCCGGATTCTTCCCATCCCGGAGAGTATGAAAAATGAAATCCTGGATCTGGAGAAGACTTACTTCCTCATCGAGCGAAGCGGCCGGATCACCATCGCCCACATCCTGACAGTCATCCTTGCCTTGGCGGTCGTCATACTCGTCTACAGCATCATCCACTCCATTCTGATCGCCATCGGTGAGAAAAATGAGCGGGCCCGCACCGTCACCACCCTCATCCTGGCCCTTCTCCGCTACGCGGCTGTCATCCTTGCCATCCTCTGGTCCCTGTCCATCCTCGGCGTCAACACGACGGCTGTCCTGGCCGGCGTCGGGATCATCGGCCTGATTCTCGGCTTCGGCGCCCAGAGCCTCATCGAGGATATCATCACCGGCATGTTCATCATCTTTGAAGGCCAGTACTCCATCGGCGACATCATCATCCTGGACGACTTCCGCGGCACGGTCAGATCCATCGGCGTCCGCACCACCTCCATCGAGGACGCCGGCGGCAACATCAAGGTCGTCAACAACTCCGACATCCGCAACTTCCAGAACCGGTCCAAGAACCTGTCCCTGGCCATTTGCGACTGCGACGTTTCCTACGGCACGAACATTCCGGAGATGGAAAAGGTAATCAAGGATAATCTGGAGAAAATCTACAAGGCCAACACAGATGTCTTCACCGACATTCCCATCTACTACGGCGTGGAATCCCTGGGCGCAAGCGGCGTCACCGTCCGCGTCTGCGTCCCCTGCCGGGAGACCAACGTCTTTGCCGCCCGGCGGCGGCTCAACCGCGAGCTCAAAATCCTCTTCGATGCCAACGGCATCGAGATCCCCTTCCCGCAGGTCGTCGTCCACCAGGGCGACTGACGCGGCCTGAAATTGAGAAAATGGGAATCAGGGACGGTTCCTTTTCCCACTTTTCATAAAATGAAAAGTGGGAAAAGGAACCGTCCCTGATTCCCATTTTCCATCCCCACCTCAATGAAAAGTGGGAAAAGGAACCTTCCCTGATTTCCACTTTTTCTGCGTTATGCTACAATGAACTATAACATCGGACCGGCATCGCCGCTCCCATCTACAACCGGAGGTGACCCATGCTTAACAAAATGAAAGCCCTGCTCAGCGAGAGCGGAGACAACTACATCTTCCCATTCCTCTGGCTCCACGGTGAATCCGAGGAGGTCCTGCGCGAGTACATGCAGGTGATTTACGACAGCAACATTCGCGCCGTCTGCGTGGAGAGCCGCCCCCATCCCGACTACTGCGGTCCCCAGTGGTGGCACGATATGGACATCATCCTGGACGAGGCCAGAAAACGCAATATGAAGGTCTGGATCCTGGACGACAGCCATTTCCCGACGGGCTTTGCCAACGGCGCCATGGCCAACGAGCCCGACGAGCTCTGCCGCCAGAGCATTGTCTGCCGCACCTACGCCCCCGCAGCCGGCGATACCCTCCACATCAGCGCTGAGGCCCTCGCCCACCCGGATCCCTTCGAAAAATCCATGATCGAGAATTTCACCATGGAGAAGGACCCCCGCGTCTTCGACGATGACCGGCTCCTGGGTCTCTGGGCGGTGCGCCTTGATATGAGCGGCTTTGCAAATGAAGACAGCCGCATCGATCTCACTGCTTTCATTTCCAACGGCGAAGTCAACTGGCAGGTGCCGGAGGGGACCTGGAAGGTCTACGCCCTCCACATCTCCCGCAACCACGGCTACCACCGCTCCTACATCAACATGATGGACGGCAAGTCCTGCCGGGTCCTGATCGACGCCGTATACGAGCCCCCCTATGCCCATTACAAGGACGATTTCGGCAAGACCATCGCCGGCTTCTTCTCGGACGAGCCGGAGCTGGGCAGCGGCCACATGTACGACTTCACCGACCCCTTCGGCAGCCCCATCGACTATCCCTGGAGCGCGGAGCTTGAGGCCGCCCTCAAAGAGAGCCTGGGCGATGACTACGCCCTCTGCCTGGTCCTCCTCTGGGAGACCGGCGCGGACGAGACCCTGACGGCCAAGGTGAGATACGCCTACATGGACGCGGTCTCGAAGCTGGTCAAAAAGGATTTCTCCATGCAGCTGGGCACCTGGTGCCGGGAGCGCGGCGTCCAGTACATCGGCCACCTCATCGAGGACAATGACCACCACAGCCGCTGCGGCTCCTCCCTGGGCCACTATTTCCGCGGCCTGGCGGGCCAGGATATGGCCGGCATCGACGACATCGGCGGCCAGATCCTGCCCCAGGGCGAGGACCTGACCTACGACCATGGCGCTTTTGCCCGTCGGATCGGGCCCTTCTACCACTATGTCCTCGGCAAGCTTGCCTCCAGCGCCGCCGCCATCGAGTCCCTGAAGAAGGGCAACTCCATGTGCGAGGCCTTCGGCGCCTACGGTTGGGGAGAAGGCGTACATCTCATGAAATACATCGCCGACCATCTGCTGGTCCGCGGCGTGAACCATTACGTTCCCCACGCCTTCGACCCCAAGGAATTCCCGGATCCGGACTGCCCGCCCCACTTCTACGCCCATGGCCACAACCCGCTCTACAGACACTTCGGGTATCTCATGAAGTATCTGAACCGGTGCTGTGAGCTCATTTCCGGCGGACGGCACGTGGCGCCCGCTGCCCTCCTCTACCACGGCGAGGGCGACTGGACCGGCCGCTTCATGTCCGACTCCGCGCCGGGCCATGTCCTGGCGGACAGCCAGATCGACTACGATATCATCCCGCAGGAGGTCTTTGCCGACCGCGACAGCTACCGCACCGCCATCGGCAGCAAGCTCTTCTGCGTCAACACCCAGGCCTACCGGGCTCTGGTGGTGCCTTATCTCCAGTTCGTGACGAAGGCCTTCGCGGAGGCGGTGCCTGAGCTGGCGGCCGCGGGCGTGCCTGTCATTTTCATCGACGCTTATCCGGAAGGCATCGCGGATACGGCCATGGGAAATGAAACCCGCGACGCAGCCCTCATCAAGGCCCTCAAAGCCGCATCCTGTGTGAAGACGCTGGATGAGCTGGTCCCCGCCCTGGACGGCATCGGCGCCCGCGACCTCTCGCTGGCCCCGGCGGACAACCGGATCCGCTATTTCAGATATATCCACAGCGACGAGTCGGAAGTTCTCCTCTTTGTCAACGAGGGGACACAGACTTACAAGGGCTCCGTGACGCTGGCCTTCGACCCGGCGGGCGCCCCCGCCTACGAGGACGACGCATATTTCAACGAAGTGAGGCCTGCTGCCCTGGAGGACCGCACTCTGACGCTGGATATCGAGCCGCTGCACAGCCTGATCCTGGTCCTCGACAAGTCTGCCGACGCGGCAGAAATGGAGCCGGTGTACAAGGCACCGCTTCCGGCCGGCGGCGAGGCCCTGGCCTTTGCCGGCGAGTGGCAGCGGAGCCTGACCGACGCCATCAGCTACCCCTCCTTCGGGGAAGCCAAGGCGGTCGCCCTGCCGGACCACCTGGCTGAGGAGTTGCCGGAATTCTCCGGGTACGTTCGCTATGAGAATGATTTCATTTTCGACGGCCAAGGCGGCGCTCTCCTTGAGATCACCGCAGCCAGCGAGGGCGTCGAAGTCTTCGTGAACGGCGTAAGCCTGGGCATCCAGATTGTGCCCACCTACCGGTTCGCCCTGACGCCGGCCCTGAAAGAAGGCGCCAACCACGTCTGCATCGACGTGGCCACCACTCTCGAGAGACAGATGGCCGGCACACCCGACCCCTTCACAGGAAAGAAGGAGCCGGAGGGCCTCTCCGGCATCACCGGCGAGGTGCGGCTCAGCCGGATTGGCTGACAACTGCCGTTCCCGGTCTCAACCGGTGGCAGGCAGCTTAAATGACATACGAAACCGGGGGCGGACATACCGGCAAAATGGCCTGTTTCGCCCCCGAAACATTGGTAAAGGAGTATGAACATGGAAGGAACCTTCGACAGGACCCGGCTCCTCCTGGGAAATGAAGCCATGGACCGCCTGGCCGCTGCCCGCATCGCCGTCTTCGGCGTTGGCGGCGTTGGCGGCTTTGTCGTCGAAGCCCTGGCCCGGAGCGGCATCGGTTCCCTGGACCTGATTGACAACGACACGGTGGCACCCAGCAATCTCAACCGGCAGATCATCGCCACTCGGTCCGCCATCGGGCGTTTCAAGACCGAAATTATGCGGGACAGGATTGCGGACATCAACCCGGATGCTGTGGTGCGGGTCTGGAACTGCTTCGTCCTGCCCGACAACATCGACACATTTCCCTTCGATGAGTACGACTACGTCGTGGACGCGGTGGACACCGTGACCGCCAAGCTCTGTATCATCGAAAAGGCCATGTCCTGCGGCGTTCCGGTCATCAGCAGCATGGGCGCCGGAAATAAGCTGGACGGCAGCCGTTTCCGGATCGTCGACCTCTTCGACACCACCATGGACCCGCTGGCCAAAGTCATGCGGCGGGAGCTGAGAAAGCGCGGCATCGACTCCCTCAAGGTGGTCTGGTCTGACGAACCGCCGCTGAAACCCCGCGCAGAGGCCTCGCCGGCTGAACCTCCGGCCCCCGGTCGCCGCGCAACCCCCGGCAGCGTCGCCTTCGTCCCCTCCGTCGCCGGCCTGATCCTGGCCGGAGAAGTCGTACGGGACCTGGTCAGTTGAGACAGAGGGACGGTCCTTTTTACGCAAATTTAAGAAATTTGCGTAAAAAGGACCGTCCCTCTGTCTCACCGTCCCTCTGTCTCAGATCCAGCCAAAATCCCCGCCAGTCACCGCCAACGAGAGCAGCTTGTCATACATCTCCACGACCTCACCCTCAACGACCTTCACGAGGACAGCTTCCTCCTTGGTCTCAGGCATAGGATCGTCCGGTCCCACCTCCATATCCGGCTCTTCGCCGCAGTAAGGGCAGACGATCCTCGGGGCAATCCGCACATCGAGGAAGCGGGTACCACAGCCCTCGCACTCATAATAACCGCATCTCTCCGTTTCATCCGGCACAAAATACATCTCTCATTCCTCCTCGCCGGGCCCTGTAGGCGGGTCCTTGCACAGGCTACATTGTACCACAAAAGTGGGGATCAGGAACACTGGAATCAGGGACGGTTCCTGATTCCAGTACACCCACTGCCGTGAGCACACATAAAGAGGATCAACTATGAAGAAGTCTTACTTAAATAAACTCACTGCTCTTATGCTGACTTTCACCATGATCATGACCTCGGCACCGGTTTCCGCCTACGCAGCTGAAGCGGACCTGACCGAGCCAGAGGAAAATGTTTCCTCCCTCGAATTAACCCTACCCGACATCACCGAAACCATCGACCCCAGTGACGCCAATCTAGATGACCCGGACGATCTCTTTGCCGGCTACGTGGATTCCGTGTTT
>CAMONF010000174.1 GCA_946620335.1 uncultured Clostridia bacterium | reverse complement strand
CCCCTGAGGGGACCACGGCTGGTCCTGCTTCCGAGCGGACAGCAGTCAGGGAGGAAGACCCCCTGAAGGCCGGCCACGAGACTCTCTCCCTCGCACAGGCCGGGACCGTAGCCGAGGCGGCCATCCGGGCAGTGGGGGAGTTGGAAGCTCTTTTCAAGGAAGAGAGGAGTGCTGCGCTGCGGGAGGAGGTGCTGGACTTTTATTTTGACCTGCGGGCCTTTATCGCCAGATTCGAGGAGGCGGACGACGACTACATAGTCTATACATCCTTCGACGGGGACGGGCATTTCCAACTGACTCTCCGGTGCGTGAATCCGGCCAGGCAGCTCCAGGCCGTGGCGGACAAGGGCAGGGCGGCGGTCTTCTTTTCCGCGACCCTCCTGCCGGTCGCCTTCTACAGGAGTCATTTCAGCACCCGGGAGGATAACTACGCCATCTATGCCCGTTCCCCCTTCCGGGACGACCAGAAGCGGATCCTGATCGGGCGGGACGTGAGCACCCGCTTCAGGAGCCGGGGGCCGGCCATGTACCGGCGGATCGCCCGCTATATCCATGACACGGCCGCGTCCCGAAGCGGCAACTATATGGCCTTCTTTCCTTCCTATAAATTTATGGCCGACGTCCTCAAGGTCTACAGGGAGGAATTCGACGAGGACGGCATCAACTGGGTCGCCCAGAGCCGCTATATGGGCGAGATGGACCGGGAGATTTTCCTGGAAAACTTCTACGAGGATCCGGGGAACACCCTCGTCGGATTCTGCGTCATGGGCGGCGTCTTCGCGGAGGGCATTGACCTGACCGGCTCACGGCTGATCGGCGCCATCATCGTCGGCTGCGGCCTGCCCCAGGTCTCCGAGGACGTGGAGCTCCTCCGGGAGTATTACGATGCCAGGGACGGCAGCGGCTTTGCCGGCGCCTACCTCTATCCGGGCATGAACAAGGTCCTCCAGTCTGCGGGCCGGGTCATCCGGACGGCCCGGGACAAGGGGGTCATTGTGCTCCTCGATGACCGGTTCCTTACCGAGGACTGCCAGCGCCTCTTTCCCAGGGAATGGGAGAGCTGGTATGTGGTGCGCGAGGAGGAGACAAGAGCGCTGCTCAAGGATTTCTGGAACGATGAAAATGCCGACATAAGAGCAGGCGCAGGAGAGGATTTGAGCTAAAATCCCAATAGTAATGATCCGGGCTGTATGATATACTTTTTATGATTAACATGCGTTTTTCTGCCCCCGGGCATCTGGAGAACGCGCAAAAGCATTGAACTGCAAGGAGACAGAATGGTCAGAAGAGTTTACGTAGAAAAGAAGCCGGCTTTTGCGGTCCAGGCGAAGGAGCTTCGCCACGAAATCAGACACTACCTGCACATAGACGCCTGCGAGGACGTCCGTGTGTTCATCCGCTACGACGTTGAGAATATCTCCGACCCGGTCTACGAGAAGGCCAAAAAGACTGTCTTCTCCGAGCCGCCTGTCGACGATCTTTACGAAGACACCCTGCCCGCGGAGGCAAGGCCCAACAAGGTCTTTTCCGTGGAATTCCTGCCCGGCCAGTTCGACCAGAGGGCGGACTCCGCGGAGCAGTGCATCCGCTTCCTCGATGAAAATGAAGCCCCCATCGTCCGCACCGCCGTCACCTACATGATCGTCGGCGACGTCACGGACGAGGACCTGGCCCGGATCAAGGCCGACCGGATCAACCCGGTGGACTCAAGGGCTACCGATGAAGTGAAGCCGAAGACGCTGGCAGCCGATTATCCGGAGCCGGCGGATGTCGTCATTTTCGAAGGCTTCACCAGCCTTTCCGAGGCTGCCCTGAAGGAACTCTATGATTCCCTGGGGCTGGCCATGACCTTCCGGGATTTCCAGTTCATCCAGGACCATTTCGCCTCCGAGGAGAAGCGCGATCCCTCCATCACGGAGATCCGCGTCCTCGATACCTACTGGTCCGACCACTGCCGCCACACCACTTTCCTCACGGAGCTGACGGACGTTCAGTTCGGCGAAGGCGACCTGCGGGCGCCCATCGAGGATACCTTCAAGCAGTACCTGGCCGACCGCGACGTCCTCTATGCCGGACGGAGCGACAAGTTCGTCTGCCTCATGGACCTGGCTCTCATGGGCGCGAAGAAGCTCAAGGCCGAGGGCAAGCTTCAGGACCAGGAGGAGTCCGACGAGATCAACGCCTGCTCCATCGTGGTGCCGGTGGACGTCGACGGCAAGGAGGAGTCCTGGCTCATCAATTTCAAAAATGAGACCCACAACCATCCGACAGAGATCGAGCCCTTCGGCGGTGCTGCCACCTGCCTTGGCGGCGCCATGCGGGACCCGCTGTCCGGCCGTACCTACGTCTACCAGTCCATGCGCGTCACCGGCGCGGCTGACCCGACCAGGCCCCAGTCCGAGACTCTGAAGGGCAAGCTTCCCCAGAAGAAGCTGGTCCGCGAGGCGGCCCACGGCTACAGCTCCTACGGCAACCAGATCGGCCTGGCCACCGGCTACGTCAAGGAGATCTACCATCCCTCCTATGTAGCCAAGCGCATGGAGATCGGCGCGGTCATCGCGGCGGCTCCCCAGTCGGCCGTGCAGCGCCTGACCTCCGACCCGGGCGACATCATCATCCTCCTGGGCGGACGCTCCGGCCGTGACGGCATCGGCGGCGCCACCGGCTCCTCCAAGGTCCACACGGAGAAATCCACCGAGACCTGCGGCGCCGAGGTCCAGAAGGGCAATGCCCCGACCGAGCGCAAGCTCCAGAGGCTTTTCAGACGCCGTGACGCAGCTCATCTCAT
>CAMONF010000173.1 GCA_946620335.1 uncultured Clostridia bacterium | reverse complement strand
GAAACCGTTCACGTGCCGGGTATTGATTTCATTTTCCTCGCCGACCAGGACGCCCAGAGCCCGGATGCCGCTGCAGACAGCCGCGTAGCCTGCCACAAAGGCCTCCTCATGCTCCGCGAACCGGACGCAGACAGCATTGGCAGGAATCGAATCCCCGCCGTCCTTGGGATGGGGCACGCCGTCGAAGAGGATGAAGTTCAATTTGCCGCTCGCCGTGGCCGCCTCATAGAACGGCACCTCCATGGCTTCTCCCATGGCAATCACGACGCCAGGCTTCTCCTCGGCCGCTTTTCCGAAAGCCTCCGCGTAACCCTCCGGCGTGTCGGTGGTGGCCGCAAAAAGGCCTGTCTCGATTTCCCCGGCGTCGGTCACTTCCTTGATGCCCTGCCAGAGAGCGGAGCCGCTGTCCGAATCCGTCCCTTGGGTGTCCGTCACGAAGACGTATTTTCCTTTGGTAGAATTGCCGCCGCACCCGACCGCCGTCATGGCAAGGCAGGCAGCGACCAGGGCTGCTGTCAGTTTTCTGATTTTCATCTTCCCCTTTTCTCCCATCTATGATCCTCCGGCCGCCGTTGGGCGACCATAGTCATTTGCATTATACAACATGTAAAAAATGCAGGCAATACGCTACTGTTCACAAAAGCCCCTGACTGCTATAATAAGGATAACTGACGACACATCCACCTTGCAAAGAGGTATCTTGCCATGACAACACGGGACCTTCTGGAACAGGATAAGGAATCGCTGCTCCGGCGGCTCTCCGGCGCTGACACGCCCCAGACCGCCGTGACGGCACTGGACGACGAGCTGGGCAGGATTCTGCTGAAATACAGCGAGACCGCCCCCTCGCCGCGCGTAGGCGCGGAGGCCAGGTATGCGCTCAGCACCGCCCGGGCCGCCCTCTCCCTGGTGGATTCCGCCGGGGAAATAAAGACATGGGAGGAGACCACCCCCCAAAAAGTCTCCCCCTCCTTCCTCCCGCTGTTGCTGGGCGGAGTTGCCGCTCTCATCGCGGCGGGTCTCCTCCTGAGCCTGAACCCTGGGGCGCTGGCCGTCTTCGCCTGGCTCCTCATGGCCGGCGGAGGCATCTGCCTTTTCTATGCCGGTCTCAAGCTCAGCCACCGAAAGGAGGCACCTGACAGGAAGGTCCGCATGGAAACCCGGCTGGACGGCGACAAAATCTATCACGCACTCCTCGGCACTCTGACCGTCATCGACAGCAATCTCGAGGACGCCCATCTCGCGGAGGCCGCTGAGGAGGAGCCGCCGCTTCCCGGCGAGGAGGTCAAATCCGCCATCCCCGCCGACGAGCTCGCCCTCATGGGTAACCTGCTCATGAGCGCCTATGCTTCCCGCGGCGAGGCCGGCGCGGACGAGATCATCGGCGATATTCGCTTCTATCTCCACAAGAAGGGAATTGAAGTGGTGGATTACACGCCCGAGACCAGCCGCTATTTCAGCCGCATGCCCTCCAAAAATAAAGGCACCCTCTCTCCCGCCCTCATTCAGGACGGAGCGGTGCTCGTCAAAGGCCTGGCGGCCGCCGGGCAGTGAGCTTTCACAAGGTCCGGCCGCTGACAGTGAACCTGCACCAGACTTGACGGCCGGCAATGAGTTTGCTTTTCATTTGGCCCGACGGACCAGAAGGGATAGACACCATGGAACGATTTTTCGGTTTTGATCTTGGCGACGCCGAGAGCGCCGTCTCGGTCCTTAAAAAAGGGAAAAGGGAAGTACCCGCCCAGCTGACGGTGCGGGACGCCCAAAGCTTCATCTCGGCCTACGCCCGGACAGATGACGGCAAGCTCCTCATCGGCGAGGAGGCCTGCTACAGCACCGACGCCACTGAGCGCAGGCTCCGCTTCAAGAGCCGATTCCTGACCGACCGCGCCTCTGAGAAGGACGTTCGCGCCTTCGCGGGCGGCGTTCTCGGCGTTCTCTATGAGAACGGCGACCTGGTCCAGGGTGAGGACGCCTGTATGTACATCGGCTGCCCCGCCGGCTGGGACAGGAATGCCCGGGAGCGCTACCGCCGGATCTTCGAAGGGCTGGGCTACCCGCCCACTGCCATTATTTCCGAATCGAGAGCTGCCCTGGTGGCAGCCTGCCAGTCCCGGAACCTCCAGGTGGGCTACGACATCCTGGCCCATCCGGTCCTGGTGGTGGATATCGGCTCCTCCACCACCGACTTTGCCTACGTGGAAGGCGGCAAGGAAGTCAAGCTCAAGACGGCCGGCGAGGTCTTCCTGGGCGGCGGCATCATGGACCAGCTGATCCTGGAATACTCTCTGGCCGCCTCCAAAGACGAGCGGAAAATCCGCGAGGTCTTTGAAAAGAGCGAGCCCTGGCGCAGCTACTCCGAATTTGCCGCAAGGCGGCTCAAGGAAAAATACTTCACTGACGAGGATTACTGGTCCGCCAATGAGTGCATCCAGACGGTGCCCGTCTACTACGACCGCCCTCTCCGTCTCACTCTCCGCATGGATGCGGCTACAGCCGACCGGGTCCTGACCGGTCCCACCTCCCTCCTCAAGGGTCGTTCCTTCAAGGAAGTCTTCATGGACAGCCTGCGGGAGACAAAAAAGGCCATCACGGGCGCTATGCCGGACCTCATTTTCCTGACCGGCGGCGTCTCCCGCCTGCCCCGAATCTCCGACTGGTGCCGGGAAGTCTACCCTGACGCCACCCTGATCACGGAAATGAAGCCCGAATTCTCCGTCTCCCGCGGCCTGGCCTACTGCGGCCGGATCGACGAGGACATGCGGGACTTCATGAAGGACCTGGGCAACTTCATCGACTCCTCCACCGTCGAGCGGATCGTCTCCGAGAATATCGACGGCCTTTATATGCGGGCCGTGGACACACTGACCGCGCCCATCGTGGAAAATGCAGTCATTCCCGTGATCGACCGCTGGCGCAGCGGCGGCATCGCCCGCCTCGCGGACATTGACGCAGCCCTCCAGGAGGAGATCGAATCCTACCTCCACACCGATGCGGTCAAGGAAATGCTCTCCACGCCGGTGGCCGAATGGCTGCGCCCGGTGGCCTTCGAGATCGAGGAGCACACCATGCCCATCTGCCTGGCCCACAGCATCCCCTACCGCGCTCTCAGCCTGTCCAGCTACCTGTCCGCCTCCGAACTCGGCGTCCATCTGGACACCAAGAGCCTCCTCAACGTGGAGGAGACCACCTGGATGATCAACACCATCATCACCGTCGTGGTCAGCCTCCTCTGCGGCGGCAGTGGGATGGCCCTCATCGCCAGCGGGCTGCCCGGGGTCGTGGCGGGTGCTGTCATTTCCCTCATGATCCTCTTCCTGGGCAAGCGTCAAATGCAGAAGGCCCTCATGAACTGGAACGTCCCGGTCCCCATGCGGAAGCTCATGCCCAAGAGCTACTTCCGCAACCACCTGGAGGAAATCACGGACGATATCCGCGCTGCCTTCTACGAGAGCCTGGAGAAGGAGAAGAACCAGGAGATTTCCACCCGCATGGTGGAGGAAATAACGACCCAGATCGAAAAACGGCTCCTTGGCATGGCCAAGGTCGTGGAAATTCCCCTGGGAAAATGAACACTGTCCTCTTAAGCCGCTTTATGATATAATACGTGAAATTTATTGCTTTTGTCTTTAGGAGGTTCTATATGGCCAACACCAACGAATTCAAGGGATCCGTTTTCAAGCTGACCCCCATCGACGAGGACGAAGTCCGCAAGGAGATCCGCGCCCTCATGGTCCGCGACGAATACATCGCCGCTGCCTTCCGCACGGTCCGCGACCAGCTTGTCTTCACCAACAAGCGGATCATTTCCGCCGACATCATCGGCATGACCGGCACCCGCAAGACCTACACCATCATGCCCTACTCCCGGATCCTCTTCTTCACCATCCAGACCCCCGGCATCACGGAAGTGATCCGCGATTCAGAGCTGACCCTGACCTTCGCCAACAACTCCGTGGTCACCTACCAGATCGAAGGCGGCCGCAACATCTACGGCATCGGCCAGGTCATCTCCGACTACATCCTCTGAGCGGTACGGGCCCGAGGGCGGAACTCATCGGAAAATGGGAATCAGGGACGGCTCCTTTTCCCAGTTTTCAAAGAAAACTGGGAAAAGGAGCCGTCCCTGATTCCCATTTTCGGCACTAATTTACTCCAGCACTCGGTGACTTTGAGGCCTTCCGCTGACCTTGAGAGGAGCGGACAAGGCGAGCAGCGGACGGCACAAAGCCAGGCGCACGGATCTATCCTCTCTTCGGGACGCTCCCGCTCGCTCGGACTGGCAACGGTACCCGTGGGGCCGAGGGCGGTTCCTGCGGAACCTGCCCCTTGCCCCACTTAAGAAGCCTGGCCCTACGGGCCAGCCTTCAAGTACCGGCCGTCCTCGGACGCCCTCAGAGAGGATAGATCCGTGCGCCTGGCTTCGTGACGTCCACTGCAGCACTTGTCCTTGCTCAGGCACGTACAGGGATATCCTCTAAGGGAATCAATCTGATGGCTGTGGCGGTCAAATACCACCGTTAAGGAATTTGAATGGGGCTTCAGGAGACATTTGGAGGTACTGGAACATCAGAAATGCTGCACGGACGGAGACCTTCTCCTCGGAAAGAATACGGCGCACCTCAGCCTTGTCGGCAAGAATCACTTCAATCCACTCGCTCGACTCATTCTGAGACGCAGCATCCAGGTCGGAGGCGTATCCAAAGACCGCGCATCCCGGTTCATCAGAGAAACCGGGCACCAACAGAAACGGCCTCCGATAAAAATCCTCGCCCCCCGTATACTCCGTAAACGTAAATCCCGTCTCTTCCTTCATCTCGCGCACCGCGGCCTCACCCGGTGTCTCCTCCCCGTCAATCAGCCCTGCCGGCAACGAATAAATCTCCGCATCAATCGGAAACCTGTATTCCCTCACCAGCACGAGCCTTGGCTCCTCCTCCTGCGTCACCGCATATATACAAATCCCATCCGGCCTCATATCGCCGCTGCGGATCATAATCCTCTCATCACTCCGCCTGGTACAAAAATAATAATCCCCCGGCCTCCCCTGCCTGTCTGTAAAATCCAGGTGGTACATATTAAGAAACCTGTTATCCGTCTGCTTCTCTATCCTGTCAATATGGGTCATTTTCAGTTCCTTTCTGATTGTCATGTTATGTCCTGCCCATATGTCACCCGCCGGGGCAAGGCGGAGGAGCAGCCGCCAGGAGACAGTCGGCCAGATATCTCCTCTCTGAGGGCGTCCGAGGACGGCCGGTACTTGAAATCTGGCCCTTAAGGGCCAGATTTCTTAAGTGGGACTCGAGCAGTTTCCGCAGGAACTGCCCGCAGCCCCACGGGTACCGCTGCCAGTCCGAGCGAGCGGGAGCGTCCCGAAGAGAGGAGATATCTGGCCGACTGGGTCCGGCGGCTGCTCCCCCCTTGCCCCGCCGTTTACACGTGGCTCAGGATGAGCGTCATCTCGCCGTCAGCGGAGAGGATGCCGTCGCGGGCGGGGACGAAGACGCTGTCGCCGGCCTTGACGTCGAGGGACATGCCGCCAAAGGACAGGCGGCCCTGGCCCTTCATGCAGATCACGGAGGTGAACTTGCTGTCGTCCATGGGGATGCGGGTTTCATTTTTCACGTCGTAGACGGTGGCCTCGAAGTACTTGCAGCGGGCGATCACCGTGCCCTCGTCCAGGCGGCTGCTGCCCAGGTCGGCAGGGACATACCGGTTGAAATTCAGGACGTCCAGGGCCTTCTCCAGGTGGAGCTCACGGGTGTTGCCGTACTTGTCGCGGCGGTTGTAGTCGTAGAGACGGTAGGTGCAGTTGCTGGACTGCTGGATCTCGCAGATCAGGTTGCCGGCGCCGATGGCGTGGACCGTGCCCGCGGGGATGTAGAAAACGTCGCCGGGTTTGGTGGGGTAGAAATTCAGGATCTCCTCGATGGTGTCGTCGGCGATCCGGCGGGCCACCTCCTCTCGGTTCACGTCGCGGTTGAAGCCGACGTAGAGGCCGGCGCCGGGCTCGGCGTCCATGACGTACCACATCTCGTTCTTGCCGTACTCATTTTCCCGCTCCAGGGCGTAGTCGTCGTCCGGATGGACCTGGATGGAAAGGTTCTGCCGCGCGTCGATGAACTTGACCAGCATGGGGAAATTCTGGAGGGGGCTGCATTTCCAGCCCAGGGCCTCCTTGCCGATGCCGCGGACGTAGTCTCCGAAATGAAGACCCCGGCAGCATCCGCTCCCGACGATACTCTGGCCCGCCGGGTGGGCGGACATCATCCAGCCCTCGGCGATGATGTCGTAGTCGCATTTCATGCCGTAGACGTCGCGGAGCTTGGTGCCGCCCCAGAGGTAGTCCTTGAAGACCGGCAGGAGCCGCACCAGCGGCTCGGCCACCAGGGTATCGGTGTCCGGGCGGCCCTCCTCCTGGACCACCAGGTCCTGCCCGTGGACGACCTCGCCGACGGCCGTCTCCACGAAGACCAGCGTCTCCTCGCCGGCGGTGGAAATGCTGTGCTCACAGCCCACCGGCACGTCGATGTTGTCCTTCACGTGGTAGACCTGTGTCACCCCGTCGCGGGTGATTCGGGCTTCGCCCTGGAGAATGGTCAGATTTTCACTCCTCTGCAGGTGGGAATGGGAAGGAATCGAGCTCCCGACCGGCAGAAAGACCCGCCGGATCCTGTAATTCTCCTCCTCCACCAGCTGCTCGTAGCTGCCCCAGGGCCGGTAGAAGACCCGGCCGTGCTCGGCCGTCTCCTTGAGTTCCCGGTGCTTCTCGATGATCTGCTTGACCTCAGAGGAACGGCCATAGCGGCCGATATAAACTGCGTCCGGCGTGTTGGCGACAATAATGTTGTCGAGGCCGTTGACCACCACGCTCTGGCTCTCCGAATTGTTGATGACCACGCTCCGGTAGCAGTCCTCCTTGATGACCTTGCCCCGGCTCGGATAGTCGGTCTGCGGCAAGTCCTCCAGATTGTCGATCTGGCTCCACAGGAAAACGCCCTTGACAGCCTTGAGGAGCTTCGTCTTCTCCAGAACCCCCTTGGCGATGGTCGGGGACTCCAGAATGGTCTCAGCTTCCCGGGTATAGTAGGCATAATTTGTGGTCGTTTCCCGGCCGCTGACCGCCTCCCAGAGGTCGTAGGTCTTGTGGCTGTCCTCTATAGAATAGGAAAGGTCAGCCCCGGAGACCTGGCG
>CAMONF010000172.1 GCA_946620335.1 uncultured Clostridia bacterium | reverse complement strand
TGAGGGACGGTTCCTTTTCCCACTTTTCATAAAATGAAAAGTGGGAAAAGGAACCGTCCCTCATTCCCATTTTCTCAATTTTCCTTTCCCAAAAAGTGGGAAAAGGAACCGTCCCTGATTCCCATTTTTCAGGTCTCAGCCGGCCTTTTCTTCGACCAACGCCTGATTCTTTTTGATCATCTCAGTCAGGAGATTCCTATAGTAGACCCCCAGGTGCTTCTGCGTCTGTCTGTCGAAGTCATCCCAGTTCTTCGGCTCGCCGAACTCGATGACCACCCGCTGGGAGCGGATGCTGGGGAAGTGGTTCTCCAGCACATTGGCGGTGTTGTTGAAGGAGACGGGGATGATGGGGCATTCGCCCTTCTGGGCCACGCGGAAGCTGCCCTCGTGGAAGTCGGCCAGGTTCAGCTCGTCTCCGCTCTTGTTGCGGGTCCCCTCGGGGAAGATGAAGATGGAAGTGCCGTCCTCCTTGACCTCGTCCGCAGCTTTCAGGATAGTCTTGACGCCTTCCCGCAGGTTTTCACGGTCGATAAAGAGGCAGCCGAGGAACCGCATGCTGAGGCCCAGGAGAGGGATCTCATCAATCTCCTTTTTGGCAATGTAGGCAAACCGGTTCTTTATGAGCGGGAAGCAGGTGATGACGTCGAAGAAGCTCTGATGGTTTCCTACGAAGAGAACAGGCCTGTCCTCGGGGATGTTCTCCCGGCCGATCACGGTGAGCCGGACGCCGGAGAGGAAACAGACGACGGTGAAGGCCCAGCCCACAAGGCGCTGCAGAGCCAGCCTGGCTCCCTTGGGATACTTTTTGGAGAGCAGGAAGAGGACCAGGAGGACGGGTAGCGACAGGATGAGATAGACGGCCACGAACAGGACGGATAAAATAGTTCTGATCATACATAAACCTCGTATTCACTTTTTTTTTGACCCGGCTGCTCCGGAGGGACACAGCCGCATGCCTATCATATCGCCTTCCGGAAGTTTTGGCAAGATTTCCTTGCGAAGGCCTGGGAACATCACTATAATACTGTATACAGAATACAGGCCGGGACGTATAAGGTACCCGGCCTCCTTCACGAAAAGGAGAAAAATATGATATTGCGGGCGCCTGCCAAAATCAACCTGGGCCTTGACGTGCTGAGAAAGCGGGAGGACGGATACCACGAGGTGAAAATGGTCATGCAGACGGTGGCCATGTTCGACACTGTTGAGCTGACGGAGACGCGGGAGAGCGGAATCACCCTGGAGACCAACCGCTCCTTCCTGCCGGTAAATGAGAACAACCTCGCCTACAAGGCTGCCTCCCTTCTTATGCAGGAGTTCGGCGTGACCTCCGGTCTCCACATCCGCCTCCAGAAATTCATCCCGGTGGCGGCCGGCCTGGCCGGCGGCAGCTCCGACGCGGCGGCTGTTCTCGTCGGGGCGAGCCGCCTCTTCGGGCTGGGCCTGACCCCGCAGGACCTCATGGTGCGGGGCAAGAAGATCGGTGCGGACGTGCCCTACTGCATCCTTGGCGGAACTGCCCTTGCGGAGGGAATCGGGGAAATCCTGACGCCGCTGCCGGCCATGCCCGACTGCAGTATACTCCTGGCCAAGCCTTCATTTTCCGTATCCACCAAAGAAATCTATACGGCCCTCAGGGCTGACGAACTGACGGACCATCCGGACATTGACGGGATGATTCAGGCCCTTCGGGAGGGAGACCTGGATGGCATCACAAGCCGCTGTGACAATGTACTCGAGCGCGTGACGGCGCCCCGTCATCCCATGATCGGGCAGTTGGAGGAGGAAATGCGGTCCTTTGGCGCGGCCGTCTCCATCATGAGCGGCAGCGGCCCGACCGTGTTCGGCATTTTCAAGGACCCGGATGCCGCCCTGGCCTGCAAGGCGGCTCTTCTCGAGAGACCCGGCATGGGCAAGGTCTTCGCTGCGAACCCGATGGCGGGAAGGAGGTTCTGATGGCCGGCGAGCTGAAAATGGAAATGAACGAGTTCCTCCCTCTCCGGGAGGTGGTTTTCAACACCCTCCGGTCTGCCATCCTCCGCGGCACCCTGGCCCCCGGTGAGCGCCTCATGGAGCTCACGCTGGCCGACAGGCTGGGCGTGTCAAGGACGCCTGTCCGGGAAGCCATCCGCATGCTGGAGCACGAGGGGCTGGTCATTATGCGCCCCAGGCGAGGCGCCCAGGTGGCCAACATCACGGTCCAGGAGCTGAACGACGTCCTGGAGGTCAGAAAGAGCCTGGAGATCCTGGCCATCGAGAAGGCCTGCGAGCGCATGCCCTCCGCGGACATGGACGAGATGGAGCGGGCAGCGGCAGCCTTCGAGGAGCTGGCGGCGGACGATTCCAGTGACCTGACGGCTCTGGCGGAGAGCGACGAGGCTTTTCATGATTTCATTTACCGGGGGACCGGGAACCAGCGGCTCATCCGGGTCCTGGCCAATCTCCGGGAGCAGATGTACCGGTTCCGGGTGGAATACCTGAAGGACGAGGACATCCGGAAGGACCTGACGGCCGAACACCGCGCCATTCTGGAAGCTGTCCGGAAGCGGTCGGCGGCGGAGGCCGTGGCTCTTATTTCGAAGCATATTGACAACCAGCAGAAAGCCATTTATGACAGCATTCAGAATGCTGACAAGGAGGCAACCAGATCATGACCGGCAACGAAGCACCCATAGGTGTATTTGACTCGGGAATCGGCGGGCTCACGGTGGCGCGGGAGATCATGCGCAACCTGCCCATGGAGAAAATCGTCTACTTCGGCGATACGGCCCGGGTCCCCTACGGAAATAAATCCAAATCAACCATTGTACGCTACTCCCTTCAGATCACCAGCTTCTTAAAGACCCAGGGCATCAAGGCCCTGGTCATCGCCTGCAACACCGCCACGTCCATGGCCCTGCCGGAGGTGTCCGAGTTCGCGGGAATGCCGGTGATCGGTGTGGTGGAACCGGGCGCGCGGGTGGCCGCCGAGACCACGAGGAACGGGCGGATCGGTGTCATCGGCACCAGGGCCACCATTTCCACGAACGCCTACACCAATGCCATCCACAGCATCAATCCGTCTCTGAGCGTGATCGGGCAGGCCTGTCCCATGTTGGTCCCGCTGGTGGAGGAGGGCTGGGTCCACGACCACATTACCGACGAGATCCTGATGCGGTACCTGGACGACCTGCTTGAGCATGATATCGACACGCTGATTCTGGGCTGCACCCATTATCCGCTCCTTCGGAGCACGATCAAGCGCCTGGTGGGGAGCCAGATCAACCTGGTCAACCCGGCCTACGAGACGGCCAAGGAGCTGGAGCGCCTTCTTCAAAGAGAGGGGATGGCCTCTGAGTCGCCCCGCAGCAAAGACGAACCCTACCCCTACCGGTTCTTCGTCAGCGACGAGGCGGAAAAATTCACAGATTTCGCCAACTCCATCCTGCCGGTGGACGTTGGCCGTGCCAAGATGGTGCCCATAGAAGAGTATTGAATGAGGAGAAATGTATGACGGAAAAGGTCCTGGTAACGATCCGCAACGACCAGGTGCTGGCCGGGCAGGAGAGAGGGGAGGATACCCTCGAGGTCGTCATGGCCGGCAGCTGCAGCATGGAGGACGACGCCTGTATCGTCACCTACACGGAGGATCTGGAGGAAGGCGGGCATATGACGGCCCTGAACACCGTCCGGATCGACGGCCAGTCCCTCCAGGTCTCCAAGACCGGGGACGTGGAAGTGGACATGTACTTTGAGGCCGGGAAGCGGTCCATGGCCGTCTACACCACCCCCTTCGGGGAGATGGAGATGGGAATCTCCACCACGCTGCTGGACAGCAGCTTCTCTGAAAATGAAATCCGCGTCCTGGTCGGCTACGCCCTCAGCATCAACGACGCCATGACGGCGGACTGCCGGATGGAGATGCGGGTGGAGAGCCTTATGTGACGCAAATGGGAATCAGGGACGGTTCCTTTTCCCACTTTTGTGAACGTTAAGTAGGGAAAATGGGAATCAGGGACGGTTCCTTTTCCCACTTTTCGTTTTACGAAAAGTCGGAAAAGGAACCGCCCCTGATTTCCATTTTCCCTACTTAACCATCACAAAAGCGGGAAAAGGACCCGACACTCAGTCCCACTCGTCTCACACACTG
>CAMONF010000171.1 GCA_946620335.1 uncultured Clostridia bacterium | reverse complement strand
TGGGAATCAGGGACGGTTCCTTTTCCCACTTTTTG
The DNA here is from genome assembly GCA_946620335.1 of uncultured Clostridia bacterium. Lineage (GTDB taxonomy): Bacteria > Bacillota > Clostridia > Lachnospirales > Lachnospiraceae > Chordicoccus. Next base: position 4,687 of record CAMONF010000171.1, on the reverse strand, counting down.
GAGAAGCAGAAAATGGGAATCAGGGACGGTTCCTTTTCCCACTTTTCGATTCTCGAAAAGTGGGAAAAGGAACCGTCCCTGATTCCCATTTTCCTTCCAGCTTCCGACTTTGCGAAAAGTGGGAAAAGGAACCGTCCCTGATTCCCAGTTTTTGTTCCACCTTTAAGCCTCAAGTGGTAAGATGGTAGGAGAGGAGATTGGCTATGAACACAGATAAATTTACAGCAGAAGGAAAAGAAGTCATCCTGTATCATGCGGAGGCGGCCGGGAGTCCGCTCGTCATCTTCAACAGCTTCGGCGACGAGGGGGAGGCCGTGTGGAAGGCGGCAAGGCAGCTGAGCGACAAGGATTTCAACCTGGTCAGCATCAGCATTCCGGACTGGAACCGCGATATGTCGCCCTGGCAGTGCCCGCCGATCACGCCGCAGGATACGCCTTATACGGGCGGGGCGGATGCCCACCTGAAGCTGATACTGGAAGAGATCCTTCCGGAGGCTCTGAAAAGGGTGGGTGGGACACCGGCCCGCATCAGCATAGCCGGGTATTCCCTCGCGGGACTTTTTGCCCTCTACGCCCTGTATCAGACGGACGTGTTCACGCGGGCGGCCAGCATGTCCGGATCCCTCTGGTTCCCGGACTTCAGGGACTTTGTCGTTTCCCATGAAATGAAGGCAAAGCCGGAGAAGGTTTACATTTCCCTCGGAAATAAGGAGGCGAAGACGCGGAATCCCTACCTCAGGACGGTGCAGGAGAATACGGAGGCCGTAGTGGAATACTATCGGGCGGCCGGAATCGATGTCACCTGGGAAATGAACCCCGGCAACCATTTCCGGGATGCGGAACTTCGGAGCGCAAAAGGGATTCTGGCAATCGTCTGATGCGGCGTGAAAAAGCCGGGAACCGGAGCTGATCGATGAGGCTGCGGTGACGGGCGCTGCATGCGGGAATGGGAATTCAATGTGAATTAATGTGTGATAATAATCATACGTAGTTATATAAAGGGAAAAATCGAAAGGAGAGTATTCATGAAAAAGAAATCTAGTTTTATCGCAACATTGGCAGCATGTGCCCTCATGGCTTCTTCACTGATTGGATGCGGCGCTGCATCATCCGCGCCGGCCGAGGAGAGCGGGTACAAGGGGATCGACGTTGAATCGCCGGAGTGGGTCGGCAAGCTGGACGCGGCCGCGGATGCGGAGCAGATGCTGGTCGTCGCCGCCTTCAACGAGACAGCCACCGATGCCTGGATTTCCCTGCATGAGAAGCAGTCGGATGGAACTTGGCATATGGTCATGACCGCACCTGGTTTCATCGGTAAGAACGGCCTCGGCAAAACGAAAGAGGGCGATGCGAAAACGCCGACGGGTGTTTTTCATTTTAACCGCGCTTTCGGTATTGCAGATGACCCGGGATGCGCCATTCCCTATGTCAAGGTTGATGACAACACCTACTGGTCCGGCGACCCGAGAGAGGGATTCCACTATAACGAGCTGGTAAATATCAAGGACCTTCCGGATCTCGACCTTGAAAGCGGTGACAGCGAGCACATCATCGAGTTCCCCTATCATTATCAGTATTGCCTGAACATCAGCTACAACGAGGAGGGGACGCCTGGACTTGGCTCCGCCATTTTCCTCCATTGCTACGGGCCGGCCAAGCCGTTTACGGGCGGCTGTGTTGCCATCCCTGAGGACCACATGAAATATGTCATGCAGCATGTTGATGACAAGACGGCTGTCGTGATCGACACCTTCGAGGCTTTGTCCGGAGGCACTGACTGGCCGTCCAGCACCTGGCCGCAGGAGCGGTAAGCTATCTGGGACAACCTGTTCCCATTTCCGGAAACTGGCCTATGACGGGTCTTATCCCTGAGCATGATGGGGCTTTAGGCTGCCGGCGAGAACTGGAGCAGGAACGAGAGCTGGAATCAGGGACGGGTCCTTTTCCAGTAAACTGGAACAGGAACCGTCCCTGATTCCAGAACCGTCCCTAGTTCCAGCTCTTGTCTCTTATTTGTACAAGAGGAGGACATCTATGTTTAACAAGCACGACATTGCAAGAGACGCCTGTATGCTTCACGGCCCCCTGCGCAGGCAGGGATATGACTGGTGGTGGCATTCATTTACCGCGATCAGCGATGAAACGGGGGAGGAGAAGCCTTTTTTTATTGAGTTTTTCGTATGCAATCCGGCGCTGGCCGAGGATGAGCCGGTGCTGGGGCAGCTGCCGGCCAACAGGGAAGCGGGAAAGAAGCCTTCCTATCTGATGGTGAAGGCCGGCTGTTGGGGCGAGGACCACTGCCAGCTCCACCGGTTCTTCGCCTGGAAGGACGTGCAGCTCCATATGGACGCGCCTTATTCTGTGAAGGCAGCCGATTGCTACGCATCTGAAGATACTCTGCGCGGCAGCATTTCTGTCAGCGAGGCGGAGGCAAATGAACACCCTGAGTGGATGTGTGATGCAGGGCAGATCTGTTTCGATTTGACGATAAAAAAGGATATCGCCTTCAACGTGGGATACGGCGCCAGTAAGCCGCTCCGGGATGCTGAGGCATTTGCCATGTACTGGCATGCCGAGGGAATGAAGTCATTTTTCTCAGGGAAGATCGTCCTGAACGGCAAAAGCTACACGGTCAGTCCGGAGACGTGCTACGGCTATGCAGACAAAAACTGGGGCAGGGATTTCACCAGTCCCTGGGTCTGGCTTTCCTCCAACCACCTTGTGAGCAGAAAGACCGGAAAGCAGCTCATGAACAGTGTGTTCGACATAGGCGGCGGGCGGCCTAAAATCTATTTTGTGCCGCTGGATCGGAGGCTTTTGGGTGTCTTCTATTATGAAGGCGAGGAGTATGACTTTAATTTCTCAAAGCTTCACCTCCATGTGAAGACTGAGTTCTCCTTCCGGGAGGACGAGGACAATGTTTACTGGCACGTGCGGCAGGATAATATTCACGCCGTGATGGATACCGAAATCACCTGCCAAAAGAAGGATATGCTTCTGATCAATTATGAGGCGCCGGACGGCAGCAAGAAACATAATCGCCTCTGGAACGGCGGAAACGGGACCGGCCTTGTGCGGCTGTACAGGAAAACGGCCGGGGGACCGGAGCTGATTGATGAGGTCGAGGCGACGCATGTCGGGTGCGAGTATGGGGAATACGACGAGGACTGAAGTACATGAGAGTCAGAGCGTACGCGGATAAAGATAATGAAGTGTAACGAGAGAATAATCCCTTACCGGAGAACATCATGCAGATCAAAATCAGCTTAAGAAGCGCCTCGCGCAAAAAAAGCAGCATCCTCTGGCGCACTGCGGATTACCCTGACACACCGATGACGGTGGAGGACTTCCTTGCGGAGACAGTCCGCCGGAACGTGAGAGAATACAATGAGAGAAAAGACGCAATGGAGTTATTGCGTCTTTTTTCGCGTGAAACGAGTGAGGAATCGATGGAAGAGAAAATGGCGGACATGGCGGTGTCCGGCAAGGTATCCTACGGGGACTCACTGAACGATAAAAAGGCGGACGCGGAGGCGGCTGTCAAAAATGCGCTCCAGTGCTTTGACGACAGGCTGGTCGCTCTCTTCGCGGACGGCGTGCGGTATACGAGGAGAGACGAGCAGATCCCGCTCAGGGACCAGAGCGAAGTGACCTTTGTCCGGCTGGTCTTTCTCGCCGGGCGGATGTGGTGAAGGCGCTTAAAAAACGGTAGAAAATGCAGTCCTACAAACGGTCTGCAGCACCAGGAGCAGTTTAGACGGTCAAGTGGTATGGAAAATCCGCGTATACAGACGACACGATTCAGGCAATTCTCTTGATGGACACCGGTGACCTGCGGCCAGGAGGGCGCGGGGCCCGCCGGGCATAGTTACAGGAGGAAGATATGGCTTACGACTATAACTCGAGACAAAGATGGGAAAAGGCAAGAATCGAGGCCTGGAACAAGGCGAACAAAAATAAGATCGACCGGCTGTCCAAGGAGAAGCGGGAGCTCTTTGATGAGGTGGGCAATTTCAGCACCTATCCCTACTGCGGCTTCCCGGTCATCCGAAAATGGGCGCAGGAGCAGATGCGCGCATCCTCCGGAAGGCGTACGTTGAAAGATATCCTCTGTGAAGGCTGCCCGGAGATCATTGATATCCTGGTGCCTGCCCGGTATCGGGAGGACTTTACCTATATACTGGAGGAGTGCGTTCATTTCCAGTATGCCAGGTCCCTCTTTCGGCCGACCGTGAGGACGGCGGATCCGGCGGCCCACATGCCGGATGCCTTTGGCCTCATGCAGGCTTATAAGGTGCTGGACATCTATGGCCTGACGCCGGCGGAGTATCTGACTGAAATGAAGGCAGACGGGACGCCCGTCGATGAGGAGCTTGTCAACTTCAAGCGCAACGACAACGGCGCGCGGGACCTCCACATGGTCCAGTTCGACGATATTCTGGCCGCCAGGATCGACCGCGGGGACGAGGCGGTCATCAGCGCTGCTCGCGAGGCCATTTTGAGCGACAACAACACGGTGATCGTCACTGTTCCCCTCATCCGCGGCATCGTCAAGTCCAGGAATGCGGAGCTGCACGAGCTGTTGGCCAGATTCCTGGTCGCAGCCAGGCTTCAGGAGGGCGTCCGCCAGGCTGTCTGTGAAAATGCAGACTGCGGCCGGCCCGAAGCCTTCCTCACGATCCTGAGG
>CAMONF010000170.1 GCA_946620335.1 uncultured Clostridia bacterium | reverse complement strand
GTACAGGACATCCAGGGATCCTGGGCTGGTCAGCTGCATGTAGACGATGATGGCGCAGGGCATGACACTCATGATTTTCTGCTCATACTTTTTGGCAGCCAGGCTGGCCTCGATCTCCCGCTCCACGTCCAGTTTGTCGGAGATGGCGGCGGAGGCGCTGCGGACGATGGCGGAAAGGTTCCCGCCCATCTTCCGCCCCGTGGCAAAGACCGCTGCGAAGTTCTCAATATCCTCAATCCCCGACCTTCTTCCCAGGTCCAAAAGCAGCCTCTCCACGGGGACTGACAATCGGACCTGACTGTTTATGAAGGAAAGCTCCCTGAGGATCAAAGCGTCCGGCGGGAGCATACCTCTCAGGTCCCGCTCCGCCTCGACCAAGGCATTCTCCACAGAATAGCCGGCCCGCAGGGACACGCCAAGGCACCCCAAAAGCTCCCTGAATTCGCCCGTCAGCCGCTTTTTTCTGGCTTCCAGTTTTCTCTGTCTGAAGGCAGCAACATACTGGATGCCCAGGGGCAGGAAGAATACCATCACCCAAAGTCTCCTGTAAAAGAGATAGTCCAGAGCGCCGCAGAGGGCTATCGCCTCCCCCACAGCCAATGCCCATTCTCCGGCCGACAGCCGGTAGACCCGGTAATCGGTCCTGCCCGGATTATCCCTGTTGCCTCCCCTGCCATGCATCTGACGTCTGCTCTTCACTGATTATCTCCCTGCCGTCAAAGCCCTGTCTCCCGGCCGAAGGCCCGCTCCAGCTTCAGCGTGTGCCGCAGCTGCCCGGCCTTGACCAGCGCCCTCCGCCCTTCGTCCCACCGAAAGAGCGGATGCAGCTGCACCTCACCTTCCGCCATCCCGTCCACCTCTGCAATCTCAAGGACCCGCCGGCTCCCGTCCCGGAGCCTGCCCAGGTGAATGGCGATATCCACGCCGGAAGCAATCTGCCGCCGAATAGCCGGCAGCGGCAATGGGAAGGCCATGAGGACCATGGTCTCAAGCCTCGACACCATGTCCTCGCAGCTGTTGGCGTGAAGGGTGCAGAGGGACCCGTCGTGGCCGGTGTTCATGGCCTGCAGCATGTCCACGGCCTCGCCGCCGCGCACCTCTCCGACTATGATTCTGTCCGGTCTCATCCTCAGGGATGTCCTTATCAAGTCACGGATGGTGACCTCCGCAGCTCCCTCCATGTTGGCGCTCTTGGCCTCCAGGCGCACCAGGTTGTCGATGCCCTGGATCTGCAGCTCCGCATTGTCCTCGATGGTGATGATTCGCTCACCGGAGGGGATAAATGAAGACAAGGCATTCAAAAAGGTGGTCTTTCCGGCGGAAGTTCCGCCGCCGATCACCATGGAGTAACCCGCCGCCACCGTCCGCGTGAGGAACCCGGCGGCCTCCTTGCTGATGCTGCCCTTGCGGACCAGGTCCGCCATGGTGATGGAGTCCCGGGGAAAGCGCCGGATCGTCAGCACCGGCCCGTTCAGGGAGGCCGGCGGGACGACGACGTTGACGCGGCTTCCGTCCGGAAGGCGGGCGTCCACGATGGGACTGGATTCATTTACCACCCGGTTGACCCGGCCCACGATCTGGGAAATGACGTCATCCAGCTTGTCCCGGGATGAAAAGGTCTTGTCCCACCTGGTGAGCACTCCATCCTTTTCGTAGAAGATCGCCCCCTCGAACCCATTGACCATCACCTCCGAGACCGCAGGGTCTTCCAGTAACTCTTCCAGAATGTCCAGCCGCCTGACCGAGGCGAAGAGTTCCCGGGAGAGCCGGCTTCGCTCCTCAAGGGAGAGATACCCCTCCCGGTGGGCCTCCGTCACCAGTTCTGTAATAATATGCCTGACCTCCGCGTCATCAGCCTCGCCGGAGAGATGGAGAAGTTCCATGAGGCGGCGCCGCAGGGCGGGATAAGGATCTGAAGCCATAATAATCTCCTTCTTGACATACGAGCCAACTCCGGCAGCCTTACAGTCCGCATCCTGATCAAACGGCCAGGGGAGAAACGCCTCCCCTGACCGACCTGCGCTGCGCCTGTACGTGTGCGAGCTTGCGGACAGGCGCCAGGCATTTCGGTCTCCCGCCTTGCTTCATGGCGAAACCCAAAAAGCCCCTCAACGCAAAAGAGGACAGCCCTTAACGGACTGTCCTCATTATAGTTGACATAACTGGCTCGATGCCATTCGCAGACTCGCCAAAATAAAATTGGATTTTTCGTATCTTTCGCACGATACTTCGTGTTATCCAACTCAATCATTCAGTCGGCAGCACACCGTGGTTGATAACATAGATCGGATCATAAAAGATAATATTGTTCTTCTTCAGAATCGTTTCGCTGCTCTTGGTCTCCACATAGCCCCAGGGATCCAGGGAGGGAGAGTAACCGTTCTCCATGGTGTAGACGCCGAAATGCAGGTGAGGCGCACTCACGTTCCCGGTAGAACCCATGGTTCCAAGGACCTGTCCAGCGCTCACCATTTGGCCCACCGAGACTTTGACGGAACCCTCCACCATATGGCTGTAAAGGGTATATACCTTCTGCCCCCATAGCGTGTGTTCCAGGACGACATGAACACCGTTTCCACCGCTCGCCTTGGCACAAAGGACCTTCCCGGCCGCCGCCGCATAGATATTTTTGTCCGTGACAGAACTCATATCGACGCCGGAGTGGTAGGGCCGCCCGGTATCAGCCATGCCCGGCGCGTATTCACCAAATTCCCGGCCGATGGTGTAGCCCTTCATAGGCATCTTCATCACCACAGCCTTGCGAATTGTCTTGGCTACTGCAGTGCTCGCAGAGCCATAAAGCCGGGATCCGGAGACAATGGCATAGGCCCTGACCCGGAACACATACTTATCC
>CAMONF010000169.1 GCA_946620335.1 uncultured Clostridia bacterium | reverse complement strand
TCGTCCTCCTCTTCCTCCCGGTTGAACCAGGAATCCCAGGTGGACTTGTGGGTGGTGCAGGTGCCGCTTCCGTCGCGGAGCTCCTCCGGAATCACGAAGGCCGCGTCCGGCGTGCCCTCACTGCCCTCGGTCAGATATACCTTATGGGTCGTGGAGGGGCAGTAGGAATTAGCCAGCATGCCCGTGGAGTCGCAGACGTCCACCGCCACATGGCAGATGCAGTGGTCCGTCGGCTGTGTACCGGATGTGAAGTACTCGGTCCTGGTCATGTCCCCCTGGAGGGTGGAATCGCAGAGACCTTCGACCGCCAGATGTCCGCATTTGCTGCAGATGGTGCAGGCCACAAGACCGTCACGGGTCCTGAACTGCTTTTCAGCAAGGCCCGCGTGTCCTCTGGACATGATTGCCTTCCACAAAAGCTTCACATAGTTGCTGCTCTCCTGGGCGGAATTGTCATCGAAGCCGCCCCAGACCCCGCAGGTCAGGTAGGGCGAGTAGCCGATGAACCAGGCGTCGCGGACATTGGAGGATGTACCGCTCTTGCCGGCCAGGCTCATGCCCGAAAATGAAGCCTCTACACCGGTGCCGGAGGAAACGACATCCTCCATGGCCTCGGTCAGCAGCTCCGCTGTAGCCGTGGTGACCACCTCGTGGCGATGAGCCCGGTTCTTGAGAAGGACCTTGCCGTCCTTGTCCAGGACTTTGGTGTAGTAAATCGGTTCGATGTAGACGCCGCCGCGGGCGATGGCGCTGTAGGCGGCTGTCATTTCAAAATTGCTGACACCGCCGTAGGTGCCGCCGATGGCCAGAGCCTCCACCTTGTCCTTGTCGGTCAGGGTCGTGATGCCGAAGCCCTCGATTTTCTCCAGGACCGCGTTCATGCCGACCTGCTGGAAGCACTTTAAAGCCACCACATTGCTGGACTCGACGATGGCCTGCCGGAGGGGGATCCGTCCGCTGTAGGCCTCGCCGGAGTTGCGGATCGTCGTACCGTTGCTGTACTCGTAAGGCGCGTCGTCAAAAACGGTGCCCAGAGTGAAGCTGCCCGCGTCGATGCCCGCCGCGTACTCGCCCAGGACCTTGATGGTGGAACCCGGCTGCCGAATGGAGGAGATTGCTCTGTTGAAAATGAGACTGGCTGTCTTCTCCCCCCGGCCGCCCACCATGGCCCTGACCTCCCCGGTCTCGTTGTCGATGATCACGCAGGTCGCCTGGGCGTCAGAGCTGTAGTTGGCGGAATTGTTGATTTCCTCCTCCGCGATGGTCTGGAGGTTCTGGTCCACCGTGGCCTGAATGGTCAGGCCACCCCGGTAGATGAGGTCCCAGGCCTCGGTCTCGGTGTAGCCGATCTTCTCGAGGTCGGAGACGATATTGTAAATGAGAGCATCCTCGAAATAGCTGAAGATCTCCGCCGTCCCCTGGCCGCTCTCGTTGAGCTCCTGGATCCGGCTGTACACGTCGTCCTCCAGAGCCTCCTGGTATTCGGCGTCGGTGATGTAGCCCTGTTCCAGCATTTTCTTCAGGACCCACTTGCGGCGGTCTGCATTTTTCTCCGGATTTCTGACCGGATTGTAGGTGGTGGGCGCCTTGACGATGCCCGCCAGGACAGCTGCCTCGGACACAGTCAGGTCGGAGACGTCCTTGCGGAAGTAGTAGCGGGAGGCAGTCTGGACGCCCCAGTTGCCGCCGCCGAGGTTGATGGTGTTCAGGTAGTTCTCCAGGATCCAGCCCTTGGAGACCTGCTGCTCGAGCCGCACCGCCAGGTACTGCTCCTGGAGCTTCCTGACCACCTTGTCAAGGAAGGTCTTCTCTTCCATCCAATCCGTGAAAACGTTGTTTTTCAGAAGCTGTTGGGTGATGGTGCTGGCGCCCTGGGAGAAATCTCCCGTCCGGATGCCCGTCCAGGCAGCCCGGACGATACCCCTTAAGTCAACGCCGCTATGCTCGTAAAAACGCTCGTCCTCGATGGCCACGAAGGCGTGCTGGACGTCCGCCGGTATATAGGCCAGCTGAACATAGATCCGGTTGGACTCCTCCCCCGACAGAGTCAGGATGGCGTCCCCGTTGGTGTCCACCACGGTCGACCGGTAACCGTCCGGTTCCACGTCAATGGTGTCGAGCCGCGGCGCCCGGAGCATGACCACCAGGGCAAAGACAGTACAGGCGATCATAATGAACAGCATCGTGAGCAGAACTGTCAGGGCGATGGCGCGGACATTGATTTTGATATGGTTCTTATGCTTGTTGATGATCTTCCTCCTTTCCCCTCCTTGACGGCGGCAGGTATTTCAGCCAGCAGCGCATGGGGGCCCTGCTAAGCGGATTTTCTGTTCTAATCACTCTCTTTTTACCATGCTTTTGTGTTCAAATCTTGTTTTGGGTTTTAAATCTTTCTTAACGCCGTAACAATCCGGTAATTCTTTCCGGTTTCACACAGTGACTTTACATGAAGGAATTTATCATTTCAAGGCAGGTCCTCGTGATAATGACAAATCGCTTCAAAAACAGGATTTTGGGGGTTGTTATTTTCCCTCTTCGGGGTTACAATCCGTGAAATACCAGTTTTGGTTTCATTTCATATAATAATACACGTCAGGTCCACCCGTTGTTGCCGTTTCATGCTTACATTTCTGAAGGGAGAATACTATGGCCTATTTCTTTGAAGAACCGTCCCGCACGTTTGGAGAGTATCTGCTTGTTCCGGGTTATTCATCGTCAGAATGTGTTCCCGACGCCGTGAGCCTCAAGACCCCCCTCGTCAAGTACAGGAAGGGCGAGGAGGAATGCCCCCTCACCATGAACATTCCCATGGTCTCCGCCATCATGCAGTCCGTTTCCGGCGACCGTCTGGCGATCGCCCTTGCCCGCGAAGGCGGCGTCTCCTTCATCTACGGCTCCCAGAGCGTCGAGAATGAGGCAGCCATGGTCCGCAAGGTCAAGGCCTACAAGGCCGGCTTCGTCACCTCCGACTCCAACCTGCCCCCGACGGCCACCCTGGCCGACGTGCTGGCTTTAAAGGCCAAGACCGGGCACTCCACCGTCGCCATCACGGACGACGGCACCGCCCACGGCAAGCTCCTGGGCATCGTGGCCTCCCGCGACTACCGCCTCTCCCGCATGACCGGCGACATCCGCGTCACCGAGTTCATGACGCCGCTGGAGAAGCTGGTCACCGCCCCGGCCAACACTTCCCTCCACGACTGCAACGACATCATCTGGGAGAACAAAATCAATTCCCTCCCCCTGATCGATGAAAATGACAACCTGGTCTACATGGTCTTCCGCAAGGACTACGACAGCCACAAGTCCAACAGGAACGAGCTTCTGGACGCCAACAAGCGCTACGTGGTAGGCGCCGGTATCAACACCCGCGACTACGAGACCCGCGTCCCCGCTCTGGTCGAGGCCGGTGCGGACGTCCTCTGCATCGACAGCTCCGAGGGCTTCTCCGAGTGGCAGAGCCGGACCCTCTCCTGGATCCGCGAGCGCTACGGCAACTCCGTCAAGGTTGGCGCCGGCAACGTCGTCGACCGTGAGGGCTTCCTCTTCCTGGCCCGCGCAGGCGCCGACTTCGTCAAGATCGGCATCGGCGGCGGCTCCATCTGCATCACCCGCGAGACCAAGGGCATCGGCCGCGGCCAGGCCACAGCCGTCATCGAGGTCGCCAAGGCCAGAGACGACTACTACCGCCAGACCGGCATCTACATCCCGATCTGCTCCGACGGCGGCATCGTCCACGACTACCACATCACCCTGGCCCTGGCCATGGGCGCCGACTTCGTCATGCTGGGCCGTTATTTCGCCCGCTTCGACGAGTCCCCGACCAACCGCCTCCGCATCAACGGCAACTACGTCAAGGAATACTGGGGTGAAGGCTCCAACCGCGCCCGCAACTGGCAGCGCTACGACCTGGGCGGCGCCCAGAAGCTGACCTTCGAGGAAGGCGTGGACAGCTACGTTCCCTACGCCGGCGCTCTCAGCGACGGTGTGGGTGCCACCCTCTACAAGGTCCGCTCCACCATGTGCAACTGCGGCGCGCTCTCCATTCCTGAGCTTCAGGAGAAGGCCCGCCTGACGGTGGTCTCCTCCACCTCCATCGTCGAGGGCGGCAGCCACGACGTAATTCTCCGCAACAACGTGAACGCGTAAAGCAAAAAAGTGGGAATCAGGGACGGTTCCTTTTCCCACTTTTCATTTCGCGGAAGGAGGAAAATGGGAATCAGGGACGGTTCCTTTTCCCACTTTTCATTTTATGAAAAGTGGGAAAAGGAACCGTCCCTGATTCCCATTTTTTCCCTCACCGAGGCTCCCGCCCCAGCTTGAACATCAGCATCATCTCGTTGGTCAGAGAAAAATCGTCGGGTTGGAGCTCAATGTCCTCCCGTTTGGTCCACGTCCCGGAAGCAAGCTCCCCGTCATCCAGATGAATGGTCGGATCTCCGTCCACGTCACAGTAGAACCCCGCCAGAAGGTCGTCCACGATGGCCCAAGGCTGGGACTTATAGTAGCGGATATTTTTGACGTTCAGCCCCAGCTCTTCCTTGACCTCCCGGCGGACGGTGTCCTCGAAGGTCTCGCCGATCTCGGTGAAGCCGGCGACCAGGGCATTGTAGTGGATGGGCCGGTTGGCGTAGCGGGTCAGGACGATTTCGTCCCCACGGGTCACGCCGACGATGACGGCCGGGATAATGCGGGGATAGATGATCCGACCGCACTCAGGGCAAATGATAGCACGCTCGGTCTCCGAAAGTCCGGTCCGGCTCCCGCAGGTGCCGCAGAAGGTGTTGTCCCGGTACCAGCGGAAGAGCTGCCAGGCCGTGTAGGAGGCGAAGACCAGCTCCCTCGGGGCCAGGAACCGCTGCCGCAGGGCCCGGATATTGATAAATTCACACCCTGCCGGCACCTCGCCGTCACTCACCAGCAGGAAATAGTCCTGGGAGTCGACGGTGAAGAGATAGGTGTAGGGCCCTTCGGAGGCGAACTCCCTCCGCTCGGGCAGCTCAAAGCAGGCCTCCCCCAGGTCCCGGGTCAGGAAGTCCCGGTCCTTGAAGCAGAAGACGCGGCTCGTGTCGGTGATTTCTTTCCCCGGGATGTACTGGTTGCGGAGTACGTGGGGGGCGATGTCCTGGATCATAAATACCTCCTTGAAGACCAAAGCTGGGAATCAGGGACGGTTCCTTTTCCCACTTTTTTCAAAACGGAAAGGGGAAACTGGGAACCGTCCCTGATTCCCAGTTTCCCTCCTTCCGCAAAAACGAAAAGTGGGAAAAGGAACCGTCCCTGATTCCCAGTTACCAGCTGAGCACTTCGCAGCCCGTATCCGTCACAAGCACTTCCACTTCCCACTGGGCGGAGTCCTTGCCGTCAGCGGTGTAGACGGTCCAGCCGTTCTCCTTGTCGAAGGTGAGCTCGTCTGTGCCTGCATTTACCATGGGCTCGATGGTGAAGACCATGCCCGGCACCATGAGCATCTCAGTGCCCGGGGTGGAGACGTAGCTCACGAAGGGGTCCTCGTGGAAGGCGTTGCCGCAGCCGTGGCCGCCGATCTCGCGGACGACGGAGTAGCCGTTGTCCAGGGCGTGCTGGTGGACGGCGTGGCCCATGTCGCCCAGGAAGGTCCAGGGCTTGACATGCTGGATGCCGATCTCCACGCACTCCTTGGTGACGCGGACCAGACGCTCCCGCTCCTCGCTGACCTTGCCGATCATGAACATGCGGGAGGAGTCGGACCAGTAGTTATTTAAAATGGTGGAGCAGTCCACGTTGATGATGTCGCCCTCCTTCAAAATGATATCCTTGGAGGGGATGCCGTGGCAGACTTCGTTGTTGATGGAGGTGCAGACGCTCTTGGGGAAGCCCTCGTAACCCAGGTCAGCGGGGATGCCGCCCATGCCGTAGGTCACCTCGTTGACGATCTCGTCGATCTCCAGCGTGGACATGCCGGCGCAGATCCGCTTGCCGACCTCATCGAGGACCGCGATGTTGATCTTGGCGCTGTCCTTGATGCCCTGGATATCCTTGCCCGACTTGATGAGCCGGCGGCTCGGCACGATGTGGCCCTCCCGACGGTAGGCGAGGATCCTGTCCTCCATGGCCTGATGGCAGTTCTTGTACTTTTTTCCGCTCCCGCACCAGCAGGGGTCGTTTCTTCCGATTTTTCTGATCATTTCTATTCCAGTCCTCTTGCTTCGTTTTCTTATGCGCATGGTTTATTATCCGTTTTTTTGAATTCGTGGATATCATACCAGAAAATATGGGAAATGGGAATGAGAAAAAGAGAAACATAGGAGCGGGAGAAACTGGGAATCAGGGACGGTTCCTTTTCCCACTTTTCATTTTATGAAAAGTGGGAAAAGGAACCGTCCCTGATTCCCAGTTTCTCCCATTTCCGTTTTGCAAAAAGTGGGAAAAGGAACCGTCCCTGATTCCCAGTTCTTACCTCGCCT
>CAMONF010000168.1 GCA_946620335.1 uncultured Clostridia bacterium | reverse complement strand
GGAGTGCTACGAAGAATGGGCTGAAGGCGGATTCGCAAATGAGAAAGTGTGAATAAAGTGGGAATCAGGGACGGTTCCTTTTCCCAGTTTCCGCAGAAAACTGGGAAAAGGAACCGTCCCTGATTCCCACTTTATTCACATTTTTTTTCAGAATCTGGTCGTCCCCCGGCGGAGCAAGGCGCCTTTTGTGTAGGTCAGCGGTTCCGCCTTCCTCCCCCGCAGGAGCCGCAGCATATTGTCGAGGCAGATCCGGCAGAGGGTCTCGCACATGCTGTCGATGGAGGTCAGCTCCGGCTGGCAGCAGATGGCCAGCTCTGAGTTGTCATAGCCGATGATGCTGAGCTCCTCCGGCACCCGGATTCCGGCCTCCCGGGCGAACTTGAGAGCGCCGACGGCAAGCCGGTCGTTGGTGGCGAAAATCCCGTCCACTTCGGTGGGGCACTGGGCCAGGAGGTCCTGCTTCACGGACTCGATGTCATCGCGGGCGTGGAAGAGGAGGTTGTCATTTTCCGGAATGCCGGCCTCGGCCAGGGCGGCCAGGTAGCCGCTCCGCTTCTGCCTGGCGCTGTAGGTGTCTGAGTGGTGGAGGAAGAGGATATTGCGGCGGCCCTCCCGAATCAGTTCGCGGACGGCCTGGCAGGTGGTCTCCCGGTCGTCGCAGAGGGCACAGTAAATGTTGTCCCCGCTGATGCTGCCGTTGATGACGAAGACCGGCACCTGCTTTGCGGCCTCCCGGACGTAGTCGGCCGCCGGCGTGTCCCCGCCCTCGACGGAGTAGCAGGACCCGATCAGGAAGAGGGCGTCGATCTTCTTGTTGAGGATGTTGGCCACCGCCGCTCGCATGTCCTCATACTCGCGGCCGCTGCACTGGAGGATGGAGTCGTAGCCGTACTCCCGGAAATTCTTCTCCAGGTAGGCCACGGCCTTGGCCATATAGGCGTCGGATACGTCCGGACACACGATCCCGATGGTCTTCATGGTCCCGAGGCCCAACCCTCGGGCAAAGACGTTGGGCACGTAATTGTTCTCCTCCATGACCTTGCGGACCCGGGCCTTGGTTTTCTCGCTGACGAGGGGGGAGTCGTTGACGACCCGGGAGACGGTGGCGATGGACACCCCGGCCAGTTCGGCTATATCGTAGATATTCATAGAGCCCTCCGGATGCTGAAAAAAACGCATTGTCGATGTAAGCACTTACAGAAAGTGTATAAAAAAGAGTCCGCTCTGTCAAGAACGGACTCTTCTGTGTGTCGTATGGATTTTTCAGATCCGCGTCATGCCCCCGGGGCAGGGGGGATCAGCGGCTCATTTCGCTCTGATATCCGGTGGACTTGTGGTCCCGGATGACGGACTCGATCTCGTCCAGGGTGGCGGTGGGCATGTCGCCCGGCGTCGTGTTCTTGACGGCGGCCTGGGCGTTGCCGAATTCCACGGCCCGCTGGAGATTGTCCGGCTCGGTCAGGTAGGCGTAGAGGACGCCGGAGCAGTAGGCGTCGCCGCTTCCGATCCGGTCGACGACCTGGATGCGGTGATAGGGCTCCTGGCTGTAGTAGGTGTCCGTGGCAGCGCTGTAAATGACGGAGCCGAAATCATGGTGCATGGGGCTCGTGACGACACGCTGGGTGGAGGCTACGATGGAGATGGGATACTCCTGGGTGAAGCTCTTCATGATCTCCTCAGCGGTCCCGGTCTTCAGGAAGGTCAGGCGGGCAGTGTCCTCGGAGCAGAAGAAGATATCCACGTAGGGCAGGAACTTCTCGATGCACTCGCGGGCCTCGTCGCCGGTCCAGAGGTTGCCTCTGAAGTTGACGTCGAAGGAAATGAGGGCACCCGCCTCCTTGAAGCGCTTGATCATCTCGATGCCGGCCCGGCGGGTCTCCTCGCAGAGGGCCAGGGTGACACCGCTCAGATGGAAGAGCCTGGTGGAGGTGAACATGGATTCCGGATAGGCCTCGATGGGCGTGCGGCTGAAGGATGTGCCGGCCCGGTCGTAGACGACGGAGGGCTTTCTGGGATAGCGGCCGGTCTCATAGTAGTAGATGCCGAGACGGGCCTCGCGGCTCTCGTCGTAGACCAGGAAGTCATCGCTGACGCCGCTGAAACGGATGCGGTTCTTGGCATACTGGCCCAGCTTGTTGGCCGGCAGGCTGGAAATGATGCCCGTGCGCAGCCCCAGCATGGACACGCCTGTGGCCACGTTCAGCTCGGCGCCGCCGACACGCTTGAAGAAGGTCGGGCTGTCGGTCAGACGGCCGTTTCCCTCGGGAGACAGACGGAGGAGAACTTCTCCGTAGGACAATAAATCGAATTCTTTGCTCATATATGCCTCCGGGCGGGCGCCGCAGGGCACCCTTTTAAAGGAATCCGACCGGCTTTCAGACCGGTCGGATGTGTACATACTTGCAAATGACCGCCGAATGGCTTTTCCTGCAGGGAGAGAGCGCCGGTGAGACGGCAGCTCCGCCAGGAAAAGTACCGGGTCGGTCAGTGAGATGCGTCAGCGGGCTACGCGGGCGCCGGCACCCTTCATGATGCCTTCGACTTCGTCGAGGGAGGCCATGGTGGTGTCGCCAGGTGTGGTCATGGCCAGAGCGCCGTGGGCAGCGCCGTAGTTGACGGCCTTCTCGGCATCCTGGGTGGTCATGAGGCCATAGATGAGGCCGGAGGCGAAGGAGTCGCCGCCGCCGACGCGGTCCAGGATCTCCAGACCGTCATACTGGTGGGCCTTGTAGATTTCGCCGTCAGCCCAGCAGATGGCGCTCCAGTCGTTGACGGTAGCGGTGCGGACTGTGCGGAGGGTGGTGGCAACGACCTTGAAGTTCGGATAGACCTTGGCGGCCTCGCCGATCATCTTCTTGTAGCCGTCCAGGTTCAGCTCCTTGAGGTTGGCGTCATTTCCTTCAATCTCGAAGCCGAGGCAGGCGGTGAAGTCCTCTTCGTTGCCGATCATGACGTCGACATACTTGGCGATCTCCTTGT
>CAMONF010000167.1 GCA_946620335.1 uncultured Clostridia bacterium | reverse complement strand
GTCCCTGATTCCCAGTTAGATTGCAATAGGAATGTTTTTGACCTGGGGACCGTGCTGGTAGTTCTCCACGATCAGGTCGTCGGTGGTGAAGGCGTAGAAATCCTTCACTTCCGGGTTCAATCGAACGGTCGGCGCCGGATAGGTCGGGCGGGAAATGAGCTCCCGCACGATGTCCACGTGCCGGTCGTAAATGTGGGCGTCCGCAATCACGTGGACCAGCTCACCGGGAACCATGTCCACACTCTGGGCCACCATCATGAGGAGGATGGCGTACTGGCAGACGTTCCAGTTGTTGGCGGCCAGCACGTCCTGGGAGCGCTGGTTGAGGACCGCGTTCAGAGTGAGCTTGTCCTCGCCTGGCCGCTGGGTGACGTTGTAGGTCATGGACCAGGCGCAGGGATAGAGGTTCATCTCGTGGAGGTCCTGGTGGTTGTAGAGGGACGTCAGGATCCGGCGGCTGAAGGGATTGTGCTTCAGGTCGTAGAGGACCCGGTCCATCTGGTCGAACATGCCCTCCCTGTACTGGGACTTGACGCCCACCTGGTAGCCATAAGCCTTGCCGATGGAGCCGTCCTCGTCGGCCCACTCGTCCCAGATGTGGGCCTTCAGGTCATGGATATTGTTGGACTTGCGCTGCCAGATCCACAGGATTTCCTCCATGCAGGTCTTGAGCGCCGTTCTCCGGAGGGTGATGGCCGGGAACTCCTCCCGGAGGTCGTAGCGGTTCACCACGCCGAACTGCTTGATGGTGTACGCCGGCGTGCCGTCTTCCCAGTGGGGACGCACCTTCTCGCCCTGGGTGTCCGTTCCATTGTCGAGGATGCTCCGGCACATGTCGATGAAAATAAGATCCGCCCTGCTCATGCTGCTCCTCCCTTCTTCCGTAGGATATCAGTCCTCCGCAGCTGCCTGCACCTCCGCATTGTCCACATGCAGCTTCTTCAGCTGCCTGAGAACACGGTCGAGCTCCGGCACATTGCCATCCGCGTCGGCGCCCAGCTCGGCGTAGACACGGCCGTGCCTGCGCTCAGCCTTGATGCCCGCCTCCTCAAGCCTCTCCATGGCCGCCTTGACGGCGTCCGGGTCGTGCTCGTTGACCCAGGCCAGGCTCTGGATGGCGGCAGCTGCCCGGTTGGCCAGCTTCACGTCCTCAATCTCGCCGGCCGGCAGACGGCCGTACATCTTGGTCAGCCCGTAGATTCGCTCGGCCAGAGCGTCGGTCAGCTCCTCCCGGCGGATACGCCAGCGCCAGTTGGCTCCGGTGGTGGAAGGATGGTTGATCCGGCCTTCCTTGCCCTTCAGCAGGTAGTCGCCGATGGGCACCACGCAGAGGTCCGCGACGGAGCAGTGGGCCTGGCGGATGAAGTCCCAGGTGTAATCGTCGTAATTGGTAAAGATGGAGTTGATGTAGAGCCTGGAGTAATGCCGGTCATGGTCGCTGGCATTCTCCACCCAGCTCCTGGTGGTCTCGTTGTCATGGGTGCCCGTGTAGACGACGCAGTTGTGGTCGTACTTGTGGGGCAGATAATCGCTGTCCTCGCTGGGATCGAAGGCGAACTGCAGGACCTTCATGCCCGGGAAGCCGGAGTCCTCAAGGAGCTGCTTCACAGAATCGGTGATGTAGCCCAGGTCCTCGGCGATGAAGCGGACATCGCCCAGCTCTTCCTTGACCTTGTTGAAGAAGCCGATACCGGGGCCCGGCTGCCACTCGCCGTTCCGGGCATCCTCGTCCTTGCCCGGGATGGCATAGTACTCGTCGAAGGCGCGGAAATGGTCCACGCGGAGGACGTCGCAGAGCTCGAAGCAGCGGCGGATCCGGCGGATCCACCAGGCATAGCCCGTATCCTTCAGGTAGTCCCAACGGTAAATGGGATTGCCCCAGAGCTGGCCGTCAGCCGAAAAAGCATCGGGCGGGCAGCCGGCCACGGTCACGGGGTTCATTTCCTCGTCAAAGTGGAACATTTCCGGGTGGGCCCAGGTGTCCGCGCTGTCGAAGGCGGTGTAGAAGGGGATGTCGCCGATGATCTCGACGTGGTTCCTGTGGGCGTAGGCCTTTAAGTCATGCCACTGGGTGTCGAACATATACTGCTGGAAACGGAAGAAATCGATGGTCTCCTTGTCCTCTTCCTGAGCCGCCGCCATGGCCTTCGGCTCCCGCTTCTTGATATCCTCCGGCCAGTCGCTCCAGCTCTTGCCGCCGTTGGCCAGCTTTACGGCCATGTAGAGGGTATAGTCATCGAGCCAGTAGGCATTGTCCTCGATGAACTGCTCGTAAGCCTCGTCCGGATCGTCAAAGAACCGGTCTGCGGCCAGCTTCAGGACCTTGAACCGGCTGTTGTAGAGCTTGCCGTAATCGACGTCTGCCGGGTCGTGGCCGAAGTCAAAGCTGTTCACCTCATCCCAGGTCAAAAGCCCCCGGCTGACCAGCTTGCCGAGGCTGATGAAATAAGGATTCCCGGCGAAAGTGGAAAAGCTCTGGTAGGGGGAATCGCCGTAACCCGTGGGGCCGAAGGGCAGGACCTGCCAGTAGGCCTGGCCGGCCTTCTTCAGGAAATCCACGAATTCATAAGCTTCCGTGGAAAAGCACCCGATGCCGAAGGGCGACGGGATGGATGAGATGGGGCACAGAATACCGCTTGCTCGCATGGTTATTACCTTCTTCCTCGTTAGTTTTAAGGCCTCTTCTGCCCTCTTCGTCCGCCTGAAAATGAAAACCGACCGCAAAGGCAAAAAGAGACGGCCGCGCAGACAGCCTGAAGCGCTGCGCGGTCACCTTCCATTAAACCACAATTTATCATTTTAGTCAACTAAAGCGAATCAGGCGGGGAAGATGCGGACAGCATCAGGCTCTTATAGATTGCCTCCCCAGTCGGGCGCAGAGCCGCTCGGACCTTCAGACAGCTGCTCCCGGACCGGAATCATCGCCGCACCATCAACGGACCAAAAATCCCCCGCGCCGCCAGGGCGCAGGGGATTCGAGGTTTTATTTACTGTTCGTTTGCGGATCCTTCAGCCTGGACCGCTTCCCCTCCTCTCAGGAAGGGCTGGGCCGACCTGGCGGGCAGCTCCATATCGAGCGCCTCCCGAATGACCTCAGAGACATTGGTAACAGGCACGATCTCCAGCTTGCCGCGGATCTCTGCCGGCACGTCCTCAAGGTCGCGGACGTTCTCCTTGGGAATGAGGACCTTTTTGACCCCTGACCGCTCGGCAGCCATGAGCTTCTCAGGCAGCCCGCCGATGGGCAGGACCTGGCCGCGCAGGGAAATCTCGCCTGTCATGGCCAGATAGGGGCTGACAGGCTTTCCTGTGACCAGGGACACCACCGCTGTGAACATGGTGATGCCTGCGGACGGACCATCCTTGGGCACGGCGCCCTCCGGGATGTGGATGTGGATATCCTTGCCGCTAAAGTCGTAGCCGCTGCCCATGAAGGTGCTCTTCACCAGGCTCACGGCGGTCTCCGCCGACTCCTTCATGACGTCGCCGATCTGGCCGGTCAGGTGGATATGCCCGCCGCCGTCCATGGCCACCGACTCGATGAAGAGGATCTCGCCGCCCGCCTGGGTCCAGGCGAGGCCTGTGACCACGCCGGCCGGGTTGTCCTTCATGACCTTGTCGTGGTTGATGATCTTCTTGCCCAGGAACTTCTCCACGTTCCGCTCGGCGACCACCAGGGTCTTCGGTTTCTTCGGAGCTTCCCCTTCCTCGGCCTGTTTTGATTTGTCTTCCAGCCGGGCCTCGACGATCTCCACTGCTGCCTTGCGGCAGACGGCCTGGATCTGCTTCTTGAGGCCGCGGACGCCCGCCTCGGAGGTATACTCGGAAATGATCTTCCGAAGCGCTCCGTCCGTGAACCGGATATCCGTCTTGGCAAGGCCGGTCTCCTTGACGGCCTGCGGCACCAGGTGGCGCTTCGCGATCTGGAAATGCTCCTCCGGCGTGTAGCCCGGCAGCTCGATCATTTCCATACGGTCAAGCAGCGGCCGCGGGATGGTATCCCAGGTGTTGGCCGTGCAGATGAAGAAGACGTGGGACAGGTCGTAGGGCACATTGGCGTAGTGGTCCGTGAAGGTCGAATTCTGCTCCGGATCCAGGGCCTCCAGCAGCGCGGAAGAGGGATCGCCGTCGAAGCTGGACCTGATTTTGTCCACCTCGTCGAGGACCACGACCGGGTTCATGGAACCCGCCCGCTTGATGCCTTCCAGAATGCGGCCCGGCATGGCCCCGATGTAGGTCCGTCTGTGGCCGCGGATCTCCGCCTCATCCCGGATGCCGCCCAGGGAAATGCGGACATACTTCCGCCCCATGGCTTCCGCCACGCTCCGCCCCATGGACGTCTTGCCGGTGCCCGGTGCACCAACCAGAAGAAGGATGGAGCCGTTCTGCTTGCCGTTCAGCTGCATGACCGCCAGATGCTCCAGGATCCGCTCCTTGACCTTCTTTAAGCCATAGTGGTCGCGGTCCAGGATCTTCCGGGCGTTCTTCATGTCAATGTCCTTCTGCTCCTCCGCCTGCCAGGGCAGGGAGGTCAGGAAGTCCAGGTAATCGTAGAGGGAATTGTACTCGGCGCCGTTCTCCGGCTCCTGCTCGAAGCGCTTTAAGACCCGCAGGGCCTCCTTCTCCGCCTCCTCAGGCATGTGGCAGCGCTCGATTTTGGCCTTGAAGCTGTCCTCGTCCTCGGAAGAACCGCCCTCCAGGTCCTCCAGCTCCTTCTGCAGCACCTTCAGCTGCTTGCTGATGGCGTGTTTCTTGTAAGCCGTGTTCTCCGGGTCCTCCCGGTTGGCCAGGGTGACCTGGAGATCAATGCCGGCCTTGAAGCGCATGAGGGCCTCGTGGATCAGCTCGCCCCTCTCCTTAAAGGAATCGGCCTCCAGCAGGGCATACTTTTCATCCGGCGTCATGTCGAAGAAGTTGAGGAAGGCGCAGGCGAACTCGTTGACGCTGCCGATCATCTTGATATATTCGATCGCGTACTCGCCGCCCCGGATATTGCCGGCCAGCTCCGTGCACTGTTTCTTTAAGGATGCCAGGAGCTTCTCCTCGCTCTCCTCCGTCACGTCCATGATCTCGTCCACCGGCGTGCACTCTGCCTCCACGATGCCCGAATTGGCCGTCAGATGGCTGATGCTGATCTTCTCCCGGGTCTGGACGTGCATGACCACGCCGAACCGTTCGTTGGTGATCTCCAACACCTCGGCCGCCACGCCGAGGGGATAAAAATCATCCCCCTTGAGGGCATTGCGCTCCTCGGGGTTCTTCTCCGTCTTGAGCGGGACGATGGCAATCTTTCCGCCGTCGATCTTGATCCGGCTCCTCTCCTCCTCGCTGACGGCGTCGGCGCTGAGGCGCATATCCACGTCGGGCAGTAAGACTGCGTCGAATACCGGCAGGACCATGCGTGTTTCCATTTCCATCATCTCTTTCACCTCCTGTCTATGTAAATGCTGTAAAGCTTGAGATGTTTTTGTTAGCAACAGTCTCGGTTGAGTGCTAATATTATATCGCTTTTGTCGGATTTGTCAATAGGCAAGAACAGAAACTGAAAAATGGGAATCAGGGACGGTTCCTTTTCCCACTTTTCGTTTCACGAAAAGTGGGAAAAGGAACCGTCCCTGATTCCCATTTTCC
>CAMONF010000166.1 GCA_946620335.1 uncultured Clostridia bacterium | reverse complement strand
CCTTTTCCCACTTTTCGAAAATCGAAAAGTGGGAAAAGGAACCGTCCCTCATTCCCAGTTTCCCCCTTTCCGAAAAACGTGAAAAGTGGGAAAAGGAACCGTCCCTGATTCCCAATCTCCCTTCCAGATGATATAATAGTAAATATTCGGGAGGTGTGTCCATGCCGAGAATATCCACCAAATCTCAAAAAAATATCTACCAACAGACCCGCGAGGAGCTGGGGCTGAGCCGGGAGAAGGCCAGCGAGCTTCTGGAGACGATTCCGCCTGAGCGGATCGAGCGGATCGAGAGCGGGAAGTTCACCGCTCATCCTGACGAGGTCATGCGCATGGCGGACAAGTATGGTACGCCGCAGCTGTGCAACTATTATTGCGCCAACGAGTGTGAGATCGGGCGGACCTATGTGCCGGAGATCAAGGTCAAGGACCTGACACGGATCGTCCTGGAAATGCTCTCCTCCCTCAATTCCGTCAAGCGCCGGCAGGAACGGCTGATTGAAATCACGGCGGACGGGGTGATCGACGCGGGCGAGGTGGAGGATTTCATTTTGATCCAGGAGGAGCTGGAGAGGATTTCCGTCACGGTGGAGACCTTGCAGCTCTGGGCGGAGCAGAAACTGGCGGCCGGCGAGATCGATGCGGAGGCCTATGAGGCGGCGCGACAGAGGCTGAAGAATTGAAAGGGAGGTAGATATGCTGGAAAATCTGATCAAGGGGGGCGTTCCCTTGAAAGCCCTGCAGATCATAGCCGTGATCGTCGGCGCCGTGCTGACCTACCGGATCATCCGATTTGGTGTACGCCGCTACAATACTCGCAAGCAGGAAAAGACCGGGCTGGACAACCGGAACAAGACCTACAGCAAGCTCATGGGCAGCTCCACCAAGCTGGTCCTCGGAATCATTGCTGTTCTGTGGTGTCTGGATATAGCGGGATACAATATAGGCTCCATCATGGCCGGCCTGGGACTCGCCAGCGTTGTCGTGGGCTTCGCCATCCAGGACGTGGTCAAGGATATTCTGCGAGGCATCAGCATCGTGGGCGACCAGTTCTTCCAGATCGGGGACGTCATCAACTATAAGGGCGACCAGTGTGAGGTCATTTCCATGGGCCTCAGGACCACCAAAGTCAAGTCCATAGCCTCCAAAAATATCATTTCCATCGCCAACAGGCACCTGGAGGAGGCGGAGATCGTGTCCTTCTACTATTTCCAGAAGGTGCCCCTTCCCTATGACCTGACGGTCTACCAGGCGGAGAAGATCGTGAAGGACATCGTCGAGCGGGTCCGAAAGAATGAAAATGTAGACAGCTGCCGGTATATAGGCGTTACGGATCTGAGTGAGTCCAGCATAGATTATTATATAGAAGTTTTATCGGATCCTGTTTACCGCAGGCAGGTCCGGCGTGACACGCTCCGCTCCATTCTCCTGGGCATGGAAGCCAACCATGTGACGGTCCCTTACAACCAGCTGGACGTCCACCATGTCAACGACGAGGAGCGGCAGCGGGAGTACGCCGAGCTGGTCAACACGGCGGAGTTCCGGGACTTCTCGGCTAAGAACAAGGGAGCCAGCAGCGACAGCCTCTTCCGAACGGAAAAATACACGGTCGCTTACACGGGCAGCAACGAGGAGGAAATCCTGGACGGCGTCGAGCATTTCACCTGGCGCATGGGCTGCACGCGGAAGGAGAAGATGCAGATCCGTCTCCTGACGGAGGAAATGATATCACTCATCGCCAATACCACTTCCGCAGCCAACATCGAGGTCACCTACACGGAGAAGGGCAGGATTTGCACGGTCCGCGCCCGCATGGACAGCGAACTCGACGGCGATATCAAGGATAAAATCGAGAAAATGGCGGAGTCCGGCAAGACTCCCAAGGGCGGCAACGGTATGATCGGCAGACTGAGCGGCGTGGCCGCCAAGATCCTGACCTCCGGCAACCATATCGAAGGGCAGGTCTGGAGCCTCAAGGAATACATCGCTAGCGTCCGGGACGAGGACTACCAGGGATCGCGGAAGGAACGGGATCTGGCCATGGAGGAGATCGAGCAGTCCATCATCGCCAACCTGGCCGACGATGTGAAGGTCAAGTTCAATCAGGAGAACCTGGTCATCGAGGCGGTGAAGAATTTCTAAAAAACGTGTGAGACAGAGGGACGGTCCTTTTTACGCAAAATCGAAGATTTTGCGTAAAAAGGACCGTCCCTCTGTCTCAGTCTGGTATAATAACCCCAGGAGGTGACAAAAATGGACGACAGACTAATGACAGCACCTTTGGCGTTTTTGACACAGATCGATTTTTTTGCAAAAGCACTGGAAAAATATGCCCCGGACATCCGGGCGATGGCGGCGGCCGATCCCGGTCTGACGGTGGCAGCGGTGATGACGGAGGAGAACCGCGAGGCAATGTTGGCTGATTTGATGGAGGCCGGCAGGCTCTTTAACGAGGCCCTGGTTGCCGAGGTGCGGGAGTTCGGTGTGGACGATGACCCGAACGGGCTTCGCACCCAGTGGGGGAATCCGGAAATCAACGAGAAGGTCGTCCGGATGATCGAGGAAAGGTATCCGGTCTCGGAGCGGCAGGGTGAAGTTATTTTCTACGGGCCCTCCAACATTACGCTATGGTTCTCCCTGGAGCAGGACATGCTGCCCTACAAGGCCCAGAACCACGGGATGGGCGGGTGCATCGACGACGATTTAATGCACTATGCGCCGCGGCTCCTCTACCCCTACGCGCCCAAGGCGGTCTTTTTCCAGACCGGGTCCAACGATATCGCGGCGGGTATTCCCCTTGAGACCATTCTGGAGAACAAGCGGAAAATGTACGCCATGTTCCTGGCCGCCATGCCCCAGGCGGAACTGATCGTGTGCTCCGGCCTGCCGCTTCCGGGGCGGACGCAGTTCTGGGATGCGACGGTGAAGACCAACGAGCTGCTGAGGCAGATGTGTGAGGAGACGGACAGGCTTCATTTCCTGGATGCCACGGACGCCATGCTGACCGGGGAGGGCCCTGCGGAGCTTCGGACCTCCGACGGCAGATTCTTTAATCCGGCTTATTTCAGGATGGATAAGATTCATCTGAATAAGAAGGGGCATGATGTGTGGACGGGGCTGATGAAGGAGATGTTGGAGAGGTTGTGAGGGGGTAGGAAACTGGGAATCAGGGACGGTTCCTTTTCCCACTTTTTCGAAGAAAAAGTGGGAAAAGGAACCGTCCCTGATTCCCAGTTTTCGCGTGTGAGACAGAGGGACGGTCCTTTTTACGCAAAATCGGAGATTTTGCGTAAAAAGGACCGTCCCTCTGTCTCAGTTTCCCTGTTTCTATGGTAGAATAATCCTGCAATATTTTTATGACCTGAAAGGATACCCATTTTAATGAAACAATTAGCAAAACAGAGCAGCCTGCTGGCGGCGGTCGTGATTTTAGTCTGTATAGTCGGCCGTCTGGTCACAGGGAATTCCTATACGGCGTTTGTTCCCATTCCCTACGCCTACCTGGATGCGGGGGCCTTCAGTGTGGAGGACCTCGGTGAGGAGAAGGGCAGGGTAAGGGCCGAGGAGCCGGAGAGGCAGGACGACTTCTTAAAGGTCCGGGTCCGGCCTGAGGAGCCGGGCGATGCCGTGATGGACGTGAGGGATGAGCACGGCGATTCCATTGCGGTGCTTGTCTACCGGGTGGACCGGTTCGGGACGGTCTTTGACCGCTCGACCGGCGGCTTTACCGGGGACAGTGTGGTGATGACAGCGCTGACCTGCTTCTTTCTGGTGGAAAGTCTCTTTTTCTACCTCGCCTATCGGCGTGCAAAGGGGCCAAAGTTCTACGCTTACTCTACCATCTACATGGCGGGCTTTTCCCTGTTCCTGCTGCTGACTGGCCTGTTGCTGCTCTCCACGACAGTTCAGCACCTGCTTTGGCCCACCGGCTTCAGCATGTTCAGCGTCTATAATCAGATCTGCTCCGCCGGGGCCAATTTCATGGTGGTCACATCGCCCTTTATCCTGGTCTTTGCACTTTCCATGACTGTGAGTAACGTAGCGCTGCTCCGGCACGAACGCGCCAGGTTCCAGAACGTCCTGGGAATACTGATCAGTCTGGCCCTTGTGGCAGGTGTGGCAGTCACATTTGTGGTAGGCGGGGCCAATTTCGCAGGCTCTGAGACGGAGTACAGGATCCGGTCGACGATCCACAACGTTTACTGTACGGCCTACTCCTACTTTGAGTGCATGCTGATCGGCGCCGTCATCTGCGGCATCAAGGCTGCCAGGCATGTGCCGTCTGAGGTGTTCGATTACATCATCATCCTGGGCTGCGGATTCCGCAAGGACGGGTCGCTGCCGCCCCTTTTGAAGGGCCGGGTCGACCGGGCCATTCGCTTCTGGCAGGACCAGAAGGCTGCGGGCAAGACGGCCACCCTCGTCCCCTCCGGCGGCCAGGGTCCCGGCGAGATCATGGCCGAAGCCGAGGCCATGCGCCGGTATATGATATCCGAAAAGGTCCCGGAGGAGTATATCCTCCCGGAAAATGAATCCCGCAACACCTACCAGAACATGGCCTTCTCCAGGAAGCTGATCGAGTCCCGGGAGAAGGGCGCGCGGGTCCTCTTCTCCACGACCAACTACCATGTGTTCCGGAGCGGCATCTGGGCGTCTCTGGCCGACCTTGAAGCGGAGGGCATCGGCAGCCCCACCCGGTGGTGGTTCTGGCCCAACGCCTTCATGCGGGAGTGCGCCGGACTCCTGGTGAACCGGTGGAAGCAGGAGCTGGTCCTTCTCGTCGTTCTGGCTGCCCTCTTTGGGACCTTATCCATGGTGCTCTGAGACCTTCGAAATCCTCAAGGAGCGGTTCTTTTTCCTGTTTTGGAAATAAAAACCCGGAAAAAGAGGTTCCCCGATTTCGGGTCTTCATTTTATAAAGCCGGCAGCGGAGCCGTCTTTGCTTCCGGGGCTTCAACTATCACAGAAAGGCTTGCATAATTATGGAAAAGAAAAGTATCCGGGATGCCGCCTGGTATCCTATGGCAGTGGCCGCCTGCATCGGCGTGGCTTTCTACATTCTGCTGTCCCAGTTCCCGGAGCTCTGGGCAAGCGTGCTGAAGTTTTTGGGAAACTTCAAGCCCTTGTTCCTGGGGTGCGCCATCGCTTATATCGTGAACCCCCTTGCCAACACTTTTGAGAAGCGGCTGACCTTTGTGAAGGGGGAGGAGAAGCGGCGGTCTCTGGCCAATGCGCTGGCCTTTGCCGTGGTCGTCATTTTCCTGATCTTCTTCGTGGTGATCCTGGTGCCGCAGCTTATCGCCAGCGTGGAGCTTCTCGCGGGCAATCTGGACAGCTATATCGCGACGGTCACTGTGTTCCTGGAGAACTTGGGGCTCAACATGGAGACCTTCGACCTCACGGAAGTCCTGGCCTCCTCGGAATCCATCATAGCCAGCGTCTCCCAGTACCTGGTCAACAACATGGAGACCATCATGACGGCCTCCGCCAGCGCAGGCAGGAACGTCTTCCAGTGGGGCATCGCCTTCATCATGTCCATCTATCTGCTGGGTGAAAAGGGAAGGCTCATGGGCGGACTCTCCCGGCTTCTGAAGGCCCTGGCCGGGGAGAAGAAGTACGAGGGGATTAGCACCTTCCTGGGCAAGTGCGACCTGATCTGCAGCCGCTATATCGTGTTCAACCTGATCGACAGCGCCATCGTGGGCGGCGCCAATGCGATCTTTATGACCTTGATGGGGATGCAGTACACGGGTCTCATTTCCGTGATCGTGGGCATCACCAACCTGATTCCGACCTTCGGTCCCATGATCGGCGCGGTGGTGGGCGGCTTTATCCTGCTCATGGTGAAGCCGATGGACGCCCTGATTTTCCTTGGTTTCACCTTGATCCTGCAGACGGTGGACGGCTATGTGCTTAAGCCCAGGCTCTTCGGAAATTCCCTGGGCGTCTCCGGCCTCTGGATCTTAGTGGGCGTTATCGTGGGCGGCAACATGTTCGGCGTCCTTGGCATCCTTTTGGCGGTGCCTGGGGTCGCGATCATAGACTTTATTTACGGGTCCTACCTGATTCCGTGGCTTGAGGAGCGGAGGAAGAAGCTGGAAGCAAAATGAAGACCGAAAAGATGCCGGTGGCCTTTCTGATGAGCCGGCAGGTGCCGGTCTCCATATTCCGCATCGGACTTGCGACGCCGTGCTCGCCCTGCTGCAGATCACCATGTGCTTTATCTGCTTTGCCGTCTGGCGGAAGAGGGGACGCTGAGGGAAGAGCGCGAGAATCCAATCGGTCTCAGAGACGCTCCACCTGCCCGGGCAGCATAGAGAAATGCGCCTGGCGCCTCTGTTCTCAATTCGCGCACAAATTCCAGGTTAGCTGGCAATATCCGTCACAATAGACAAAACTCCCTTACAAAAGTCTGACAATACGGGTAAATTGTAATGTTATGTCTTGAAGAACACCCGCTTTTGTGAGATACTACAAGGGGTTTTGTTTTTCTTATAAACGAGTAGGAGGTTAGTAGCAATGGAACAATTTTTTAAGCTGAAAGAACATGGAACAAATGTCAGGACGGAGATCATGGCCGGTATCACCACCTTCATGACCATGGCTTACATCCTGGCCGTCAACCCCGGTATTCTGGCGGCATCCGGCATGGACAGCGGCGCTGTCTTCACTGCCACGGCCCTGGCGTCTGCCATCGGCTGCGTATGTATGGCTTTACTTTCCAACCTGCCCTTCGCGCTCTCCGCAGGCATGGGCCTGAACGCTTATTTCGCCTACACGGTCGTCTTAGGCATGGGCTACTCCTGGGAGATGGCACTGACGGCCGTCTTCGCGGAAGGTCTTCTCTTCATCATCCTCTCGGTCACCAATGTCCGTGAAGCCATCTTCAACGCGATTCCGGCGACCCTCAAGATCGGCGTCTCCGTAGGTATCGGTCTCTTCATCTGCTTTATCGGCTTCCAGAATGCACACATTGCCGTCGACAGCGCAACGCTGGTCACCATCTACTCCTTCAGCGGCGCCATCAAGGACGGCACCTTCCGGTCGGAGGGCATCACAGTCCTGCTGGCTCTGATCGGTATCCTGATCACGGCCTTCCTGGTCATCCGCAAGGTCAAGGGCAACCTGCTGATCGGTATTATCGCCACCTGGCTCCTGGGCATCATCTGCCAGCTGGTCGGCCTCTATGTGCCGAACCCGGACGCGGGCTTCTACAGCCTGATCCCCGCCGGCCTCATCTCCGCACCGGCTTCCCTGGCGCCCACCTTCTTCAAGCTGGACTTCTCGAAGATCATTTCCGTGAACTTCTTCGTCGTCATGGTCTCCTTCCTCTTCGTCGACATCTTCGATACCCTGGGCACCCTGATTGGCTGCGCCTCCAAGGCTGAGATGCTGGACGAGGAAGGCCATCTGCCCGGCATCAAGGGCGCGCTGCTGGCTGACGCCATCGCCACCACCGCCGGCGCTGTCCTTGGTACCTCCACCGTCACCACCTTCGTCGAGTCCACCTCCGGTATCGCCGAGGGCGGCCGCACAGGTCTGACCGCAATCACGACGGGCGCTTTCTTCATCCTGGCCCTCTTCTTCTCACCGATCTTCCTGGCGATCCCCTCCTTCGCGACAGCTCCGGCCCTGGTCGTCGTCGGCTTCATGATGATGCAGCAGGTCACCAAGCTCGACTGGAATAACCTTCTGGACGCCATCCCCGCCTTCGTGGCGATCGTGGCCATGCCCTTCTTCTATTCCATTTCCGAGGGCATCTCCCTTGGTATCATTTCCTACGTGGTCCTCAACCTGCTCGGCGGCAGAAAGGAGAAGATCTCCCCGCTCATGTATGTGCTGGCGGTCGTCTTCGTTCTCAAGTACGTCATGCTTTAATGGCTGAGCCTAAAAAGAACAGTAGAATAGTATGAGAAGGCCCGCGCCTGTCAGATACCGTGGTATTTGACGGGCGCGGGTCTTTCTGTGTTTTTGACGCAGATTCGGACCAACCGGAAGGAGAATGACAGGCGGGGAGGAACCTGCTAAGATAGGACTATCAGAAAAAAGACTCATGGCAGGCGGAGAGGAAACTTGTGAGAGGTGCTTCGAATCAGAGTAGCGCGGCTGCCTGCGCAGCGCCTGTCGGATGGGAGATAAGCAGTATGTTCGAGATAAAGGGAAAGATGGCCACCGCTATCTGCTATGCCGCCGTCATCGAGGACGAGGCCATCGAGCAGATCCGGCGGATGTGCGATTATGAGTTCACGGCGGGCAGCAGGATCCGCATCATGCCCGACGTCCATGCGGGCGCGGGGTGCACCATCGGGACGACTATGACGGTGACGGACAAGGCGGTGCCCAACATCGTGGGCGTCGACATCGGCTGCGGCATGTACACGGTGGGCCTGGGCAAGGGAGACATCGATTTTGAGAAGCTGGATGCCGCGGCTCATTACATACCTTCCGGCATGAATGTCTGGGAGGGAAGGCAGGAGAGGTTCGACCTGGAGGGCCTCAAGTGCTACCGCGAGCTCAAGGATGCGAGGCGCCTGGAGAGGAGCCTGGGGACCTTGGGAGGCGGCAACCATTTTATAGAGGTGGATGAGGCCGCGGATGGAAATAAGTACCTGGTCATCCACAGCGGCAGCCGAAATCTGGGCAAGCAGACCGCGGATTACTACCAGCGTCTGGCCATTGAGCTGGCCAAGGGCAAGGAGACCTACTTCAGGCAGCGGGACGAGATCATCCGG
>CAMONF010000165.1 GCA_946620335.1 uncultured Clostridia bacterium | reverse complement strand
GAGAGTGAATCTGTTTCCACATCGATCAGCGAGAGTGAATCACTTTCCACGTCCATCAGCGAGAGTGAATCTGTTTCCACATCGATCAGCGAGAGTGAATCACTTTCCACGTCCATCAGCGAGAGTGAATCGGTTTCCGCTTCGATCAGCGAGAGTGAATCACTTTCCACGTCCATCAGCGAGAGTGAATCGCTCTCCGCGTCAATCAGTGAGAGTGAATCTATTTCCTCTTCGATCAGCGAGAGTGAATCGCTCTCCACATCGATCAGTGAGAGTGAATCGATTTCTGCCTCGATCAGCGCAAGCGAGTCTGCTTCCGCCAGCATGAGCGAGAGCCAGAGCAAGGGAGACAGGAAAGTGGCCAAGAGCGGAATCGCTACCGGCGACGATAACCCCACAGGACTTTATTCCGCCCTGTTCGGTTTGAGCGCAGCCACCATGGCAGCAACTGCCAAAAAGAGAGAAGAGTCTGACGAGTGATGTAAGCTGCCGGGGATGTCGAATGGACAAGACTCTGATAGAATAACAGATACACCGGGAAAAGGCCGCTTCTGCGGCCTTTTCTATACAGGGAGAAGCCTTTTTCTCAGCGGCATGTCTGCCGCTGAGTTCTTGATGACGCAGACGTCGTATGCGTCTCATCTTTATCATTGGCACCGCAGCGACTGCCGGGGAATATTCAGTTCCCTGCACAGGATGGGCAGCGGTCGGAGGAATGGATGTATTCGAAGAGATATGCAAGATTGTTTGAGAGGAAGCTGAGCGTGAGCCTGGCTATTCTTCTGGTTTATATCCTGGGATGCAATATTCCGATGCCATGGATCGTCAGGACTGCTCAGAAAGCGGCGGAAGCAGGGAGCATATCTTCCTTTCAAGCCCAGGGACTGGATATTTCCGCGTATGAGGGAATAAGCCGGGTACCGATCCTTATGCTTGGATTCAGCCCATGGCTGAGGGCCAAGATCATCATGCAGATCGTAAGGATCCTTTTCCGGCTCAAGAACCTTTCTGCCAGTACGATGAATCTCCTTTCTGATTTTCTGGCCATCGCATTTGGTTCCTACATGGCAGTCACTGTTCTGAACAGCGGCTACTACACCTCCACTTTGGCTGTGTCACCGCTTCTCTGGAAACTGTTCGCTTGTGTATGTATGATAACAGGCCTCTTCGTCATCATCTGGCTTGCCGGCCGCAATGCGGAGAGGGGCCTTGGCGGGTCCTCATTTCTCATTCTGGTAAATATCATCCGCAATCTGGTGGTCCGCTGGAAGGCTGACGGCATGACGTTGGCCGGTGTCCTGGCTTATCTTTCCAGTCACCGTATCCTTGCTGCGATCGGAGCCGCCTATCTTATTATTCTTCTTTTGCTCATGGTCACTATGCAGAGGACCCAAGTCAGGCTGGAGGTGCATCGTGCCATGATTCAGTCGCTGGAAGAGCAGAAGAGTTATTTTGCTGTTCAGCTTAATCCCTCCGGGGGCATGGCTGTCATGTTCGCAAGTGTGGTGTATGAGCTGCTCTACCTTCTGTCACGAAACCTCTACTCCGTTTTTCCTAAAGTTCACGCGATTCGGTACATTGCGGAATACGGCACTCTGGATCATCCCGTTGGGATCGCATCCTATCTGATTGTTCTCTTCGCCATGACTATCATTTTCTCCTGGATCACGATAGATGCCGAGAGAATTGCCGATGACTGGCGCAAGGCGGGGGATTATATTATCGGCGTCCGCCCGGGAAAAGCTACGGAGCGCGTCATCCGGAGAACAGTCACACTGTGCAGCATATTCAGCGGTATTGTGCTGATGGCTGTGCTGGCTGTGCCGATGGTCAGCGGCTTGTATTTTACGGAGGTGAGAGGGCTTCATTCCCTTTGCATTACATTCATCATAATGACAGGACTCATGCTGTCACTTTTTGACGAAGCGAGGATGATGCTTTCCTTCAAGGACTATACGACACTGCTGTAAATGAGACCACTGCGCGGGGAGAAGCGATGATTTTTTTTGTGCCGGCCTGGTATACGGATGCCAGCCATTGGTGGACAGAGAGGATCCCATGGTATAGGGAGAAAAAGCGGAAGTATGACAGCTTTCTGTCCCAGATCCGCATGTTTCTTCATGAGGGGGAGGAGGTCTGTCTTCTGAACCTGTCTCAGTTTACCGGTTACAGGCGTTTCGCGTTTGCGGAGGGACTTGGCAAAGCAGCGCAAATATCTGTCTTTGACATTCTTCAGAACATCGGGCTCAATGAGTGCGCGTCCTACAGCTACAAGGACCTTCCCTGGGCTTCCGGCATGGAATGGGTATATACCCCTTTTCTGGTCTGGGGCTATCAGAACGGAGAGCGAAAGGTCAAAATTGAATTTGCCAAGGCAGGCGATGTCGCCGAGATCCTTTTTTATGATGGGGAAAAGGTGCATATGAAGTACCGGCTTGACGAACGGGGCTTCATTTCCGTGGTATTGATCTATGGAGAGAATACGCAGCCTTATGCCTATTATCTCGATGCGGGCGGCAGGATCCAGTTTCGGGAGAATCAGGAGGACGGCAGGGTGGAAATAGCCCTGGGAGCCGCCTATGCTTTTAAGAAGCGCAGATATGATGATCTGGGAGAGCTGGTGGAAGAAGCCCTTTCTGAACAACTGTCGAAGCTGACTGGGTCGGACACGGTGGTGGTTTCCTCCCATCCGAGGAACAATGCCTTGTTTCTGAAAGAAAACAGACCTTTCAAAACGGTGCTGTTTCTTGAGGGGGAGAGCGCCGCCCGATGCTCTACGGATGAACTGCAGGCAGCAGACCTCCTTGTCACTGACAGCGAGTGGGACAGAAAACGGATCCTGTCCCGATGCCCGGATCTGCGGCCCGACTTCATGGTCATTGCTCCGGTCGACGCAAGACTGGACTGGGGCAAGAGTTCAGAGACCAGGATCCAGAAAATCTTTCTCCATGCAGACATTCCCGACGACCATGAGTTGGGCGTGGTTCTGACAGCTGTGGCTGAATTCCTTCGGGCGGATGACAATATAGAACTATATGTGGTCGAGGAGTTCGCTCCGGAACGGGGGAGCGACGCCCAGAAGGAGGCACTCTGTGCCAGGATCGAGGCGGTTTCCGACCTGCGGGTGGACCGGGAGGAGGAAAAATCGCTCGGAGAGAACCGAGAACTTCAGGAGATGCTGGAGGAGGAAAGGGATAAGGTCTATGTCAGGTCTTATTCCGATATCCAGGAACTGGAAAAAATCCTCTATGACTGCCGGTTGATCGCAGACCTTGGCGAGGAGCCGTCGGAACTGCTCCAGATCGTGGGAATCAGCATGGGAATTCCGCAGATCCACAAGGTCAGCACACGCTACATCGACCACAGAAAAGAAGGATATGTGATCGGAGAACTCGATAAGCTGCCGGAAGCGATGCGATATTACCTGTATGGTATTCAGAACTGGAATGAAGCCTTTATGCACTGCGTGCGCAAGGTAGAGGCTTATTCCGGGAAAGCTATCGTGGAGAAGTGGATGAACCACATTGATTCAGTCAGGAGATGAGATGACAGAGGTAATCCAGGTCGGACCCTATCATTGGAATAGAATACTCAGGATACCGGAGGAGGTCGGGTGGCACTATCTGGTTCCGCCTGCGTCCGGGGACAGCCTGGCCAAGGTGCTCCCGGAAAAATGCGACGTTCTGATCCTGGATATCCCCTTGTCTGGACCCCACCTTAAGGAAATCAGCAGGCTTGTTAAACCTTACACATGTTTTCACACAGCGCGGGCAGCGCAGGGCAGCCGGGAAATGCTTGATTTCCTGGAGCGGAAGAAGAGTGTTCTCCTGAACGGGAACGCCTACCAGAGCTTTGTCAATGATATTCCGGCGAAATACTTTTCAAAAATGTATGGGGCCAGGTTCCCTGCGGAGCAGCTCATCGTCAGGGAGGGCATGCCCTATTTTGCGGAAGGCCATGATCATATCGTTCTCGAGAGTGATTTCGGGAAAGAATATTTGCAGGTGGCCAATTGGTGCTACAACCTGCGCTTACATAAAGGAGAGAGTCTTGATCTGTGGCTTGAGTACAGTAAAGACCCGGGGCTGGACATTCGGCTTCAGATCATTGAAAATCCGGATGGCTCCACAGGCCTGCTGCACACGGTCAGGTATTTCCATGAAGAACTGAGGACTGACGAACAGATCTGCTATACGCCCGACGACGGGAAGGCGTGCAATCTGTGTCTGTGCCTGCAGGCCAGGGGAAAAGGGAAGATCAGCATCGGTTCCCTGCATTACCGGGTTTCCCGAAAGGGGGCCGGGGTCCTTCTGCCGGGCGGGAAAAGGCACGTTGACGGGAAGAGGCATGAGATCATCTCTTACTTTGACCCCGCGGACCGGAAACCTCCCCTGTGCGTTTATTTTTCGGGATACAGGCCGGCGGAAGGCTTTGAAGGTCTGGGCATGATGCGGCGGTTCGGCGCCCCCTTCCTCCTCTTTTATGATCCGAGGCTGGAAGGCGGCGAATTCTACCTTGGATCCCGGGAATATGAGCAGAATGTGGAAAAGACCATTCGGGAGGCTATGGATGAACTGGGCTTCTCAAATCGGGAATTGGTGCTTTCCGGCCTGTCCATGGGGACCTTCGGCGCCTTCTACTACGGCTGCAGACTTCAGCCTTTTGCCATCCTGGCCGGGAAACCCCTGCTGAGCCTCGGCAATGTCGCGAGAAATGAAAGACTTTTGAGGCCAGGCGGCTTTCCGACTTCTCTGGATCTTCTGCTTCAGCAGACGGGAGGGCTTACAGAGCAGGATGCGGAAGCGCTCAACAGAAGGTTCTGGGATCTCTTTGACAAAACGGACCTGTCGGACACGAAGATCGCAATCGCCTATATGCAGGGAGACGATTATGACGCCACCGCATACGAAGATATTCTCCGCCACGTACAGGCAAGACAAGTGCGGATCGCCGGCAAGGGAATCATCGGCAGACATAACGACAATACCACAGAAATCGTCAAATGGTTCCAGTCGCGCTATGTGGAGGTATTGAGGGAGGACTTTGGACGCGGAAATGACCAGCAGTGAGAGAACTAAGAGGGAAGCCATCCACCTGATCGAGTGGAGGAACAATCTGAAGGGATACTTTTACGGGAGTACCCTTCATTACTTCGGCAGAGGCTGGGTGCGCTTTGAAAATGAACTCATGCCGCCTGGAACGGTCATCCACAGATGGAAATCTGAATATAACTATCAGGCGGAACGTCACGAACCAATGCTTGTTCCCCTTACGCCGGATGTGCAGTATATTGTCCGCGCCTATTGGGGCTGTGAACAGGAGGACGGACTGATTCTGAGAGCTATCTTCTTTGACTCGAGAGGGAAAGAAATCGAACATGTCAACTCCAGGGGACGGGAAATACGCTTCACCTGTCCTGAGAGCTGCTGTTCCTGGGAACTGCAGCTGATCAACGGAGGCACCAGATCTCTTGAATTATATTATCTGGTACTTGCCCGGACAGCAACGCTGCAAAAGCGGTGGTTCAGATGGGGGAACACGGGAAAAGCTTCTGTGGTCATTATCGGAGAGCCCCAGGGCAACACGATTGTGTGCCCTTCTGCCCGGTTCATGGACTGTATAGAAAGACTTGCGTTCATACCGGTACAGTATACGGAGAACGAACCGATGCTGAAAAACGTGGTCCTGCCGATGGTGTCGGAATCAACAGTTCTGATCGGGTATGGTCCAAGAAGCAACTGGGCTGCCTTCACACTTGCAAGAAAACTCGGTTGTCGGGGTTTTGCCAGCTGGGAGAGGGATGACTATCCGCCGATGGGCGGTGGTGGACGGATCCAATGCTACCTGGTAGGAACACAGCCAACAAAAGATAAGAGGGCGTACTTTCCCCTGGCTGCCAGAATGGCGGATCACACATCTGCGCTGGAGTCATTTCCGCTTGAGTTATTGCCATGATGAAACGTAGAAAGCCAAGAATACCGGCGCACTATCGGCATATAGTGGATCGTATCGAAGATACAGCCCGCGACGTGAAGAACATGTCCGACAAGGAGCTTCGGGATAGAACATCTTCTATGAAGGCAGCCATAGCAGCAGGCAGGTCTCTGGAGGAGCTCCTTCCGGAAGCCTTCGCCGTCTTTTCGGAGGCGGCCTGGCGGGTGTTGGGAATGCGTCCGTACAGAGTACAGCTGATGGCCGCTGTTGCTCTTCATGAAGGAAAAATCATTGATATGGCCACCGGTGAGGGAAAGACGCTGACAGCGGCAATCCCCCTGTACCTCAATGCCCTGACCGGGAAAAAGGTAATATTGGTCACTGTAAATAACTACCTGGCCAGACGTGACGGTGAGGAGATGGGGCGGATCTTTTCCTTTCTGGGACTCACCACAGGCATTGCCGTCTATGAGGATCCGAACCGAAGGTATGAGGCGAAGGAAAAAAGGGAAATCTACAGCAAGGACATCATATACACCACGAGCGGCGGCCTGACCTTCGACTATCTGTCCGAGAACCTGGGAAGCTCTGTGGAGGACAGGTTCCTGCCGGAGTTCTACTACGTGATCATTGATGAAGCAGACGCGGTGCTTCTGGATGCAGCTGTGATGCCGCTGGTCATTTCCGGGGCTGCCAGACTCCAGTCCAATCTGTATGGGGTTGCCGATGCCTTTGTGACGATACTGGAGGAGGGCGTCCACTTTGTCGAGGAAGAGGGCCGGGTTTACCTCACGGAGGAAGGCGCGGACCTCGCGGAGCGCTATTTCCGGGTGGAGGATCTCTATGACGGCACCAATCTGGCTCTGGAACGACATATCCAGCTGGCCCTCCAGGCCAGATGCCTGTACAAGGAAAATGTCCAGTACGTCGTGCGGGATGGGAAGATCGTCCTGCTGGACAACAGCAGCGGCCGGATGCTGGACAACACCAAGCTGAACGCAGGGCAGCACCAGGCTCTGGAAGCCAAGGAAGGGGTCGAGTTGACCCGGGAAAGCCGGGCTATGGCTTCCATAACCTACCAGCACTTCTATGATCTCTTTCCCAAGGTGGCAGGCATGTCAGGAACCGCTGCCCTGGATGCGTCCGAATTCGCCAGCGTCTATAAGATGCGCCTCGAGGTGATTCCCCCGAATCGCCCTATGATCAGGCGGGACCTGCCGGACCGCTGCTTCAGGACAAGGGAGGAACAGCTCCGCAGCGTCATCAAAGAAATCCGGAAACTCCATACCATCGGCCGGCCGGTCCTGGTGATCACGGAGTCCATCAATCTTGCCAGACAGTGCTCCGAAGAGCTTCTGCGTGCCCAGGTGCCCCACAGCCTGCTCACTGCCTTCAACCTTCCCAGGGAGGCGGAAATCATAGCGGCAGCGGGCGTAGAGTATACCGTGACTGTCGCCACCTCCATCGCCGGGAGAGGAACGGACATCCGGATCACGGAAAGGGCGAAGGAATTGGGAGGCCTGGCGGTCATAGGCGTGGGCAGGATGAGCAGCCGAAAGCTGGAGGCCCAGGCCAGAGGGCGGGCCGGACGGCAGGGAGACCCCGGCACGAGCTGCTTCTTTGTGTCCATGGAGGACAAGATCGTCGAGGATGCCTGGCCGGAGCGGAAGGACAAGAATCGGCATTTCCGGATGGACCGTCTGAGAAATGTCCGAAGATTTCTCA
The DNA here is from genome assembly GCA_946620335.1 of uncultured Clostridia bacterium. Taxonomy (GTDB): domain Bacteria; phylum Bacillota; class Clostridia; order Lachnospirales; family Lachnospiraceae; genus Chordicoccus. Next base: position 5,163 of record CAMONF010000165.1, on the reverse strand, counting down.
GAAATACCCAGAAAAAAATCGAGCGGGGCAGCAGAGGCTCCCGAAAGAACACGATGGAGCTGGCTGTCAGCATCCTGATCCAGCGGGAGCTCCTGTACGAGACCAGGAGGAAACTGATCGACGGGGAGGCGATCCCGGAGGAGACAGTCATGAAGATCCTGCGGGAGGTGGTCGACGGCTGCCTGGGTGACGGGGAAGCTGAGCTGACGGATGAGACCGTCATGGGGTTCATTTTCAGCCACGTGAGTTACCGGGCGGATTGGATCAGGGAAAAACGGCTTCCCGCCAAGGCGGCCAGGGACTATACCTTTGCGCTGGCCTCCCAAGTCTATCACCGGAAGCTTGCCTCCCTTCCGAATGATGAGCTGCGGTCGGTCTTTGTCAGAAAGATGCTGCTCAGAGCCATCGACGACGAATGGATCGACCAGATCGATTATATGCAGCAGCTGAGGATAATTGTCGGGGGCAGGCGGTTCGCCCAGCGCAATGAGATCTACGAATATCTCACCGAATCCCATGATTCCTACATGAACATGAGGACCAGGGTCCATGAGAAGATGATGAAAATGCTCCTGCTCAGTGACTTTTCCGTCGATGAGGAAGGAAGCATACATATCATAACCCCATGACGGCAGCCAGGGGGCGGAGAAATGCGGCATGACAGTATATAATTATAACCTTGGCATAGGCTGGTCCAGCAGCGGCGTGGAGTATGCTCAGCTCTACCGGGCCCGCTGCTTCCGGACGGCCGGCATCAAAGCGCGTTTCATCTTTACGGATATGATCCGGTATGAGAACATCGCGCATCTCACGGAGCACATAGGGTTCCGGGACGAAGAAGTCATATGGCTGTATTCTTTTTTTACGGATTTCCAAACAGCTCCTTCGACATACCCCCTTGATGAACTTGAAAAAACCTTTCCCGGGAAGGCTTCCCGGATCAAGGAGGGAAATAAGATCCGGACCTATACCTTTGAAGAAATCGGCACCGTTATCCACGTCCACGAGGGCATAGAGCCTTCCACGGTACAGCGGGTGGAGACCATCTGCAGGGGAAACCTTATCCGGACAGATTACTATTCCTGCGGAAGGGTCTTCTCGGAGTTCTTTACCCCGAAGGACAAGCAGGCGGTCCTCTGTCTCAGACAGTTCTACAACCGGGACGGAAGGGTGGCCTACGAGGAGATGATCGAGGGGGAAAAGAGCATATTCAGATTTCCGGACCGGATCTTCTACGACAAGGAGGGCCTAGTGGGCTATATGGTCCGCTCCATCGGTGCAGGACCGGAGGATCTCATCCTGATCGACCGGGCGACCCTGATCGGCCCGCCGATTCTCAAAAACCGCGGTGATGCCAGGGTCGGTGTCGTCGTCCATGCGGAACACTACAACAGCAGCCAGACAGATGAAGACAATATCCTCTGGAATAATTTCTATGAGTATATGTTTTCGAACCATGAGGAGGTCGACTGCTTCATCACCTCCACCGAGGCCCAGTCCTCTCTTCTCAGGAGTCAGTTCAGGAAATACTACGGTGTCAGTCCGAGGGTCTGCACGCTGCCGGTGGGCTGCATAGATGAACTGAAACACCCGGCGGAAAAGAGAAAGAAGCATGCAGCCCTGACGGCTTCCAGGCTGGCGTCGGAGAAGCATGTGGACTGGCTGGTCAGGGCCGTGATTCTTGCCCGCAAGGAGATTTCGGACCTGAGCTTTGACATTTACGGCACAGGGAAGTGCGCTGAGCAGTGCAGGCGCCTAATCGAGGAGGCGGATGCCGGAGCTTATATCCGTCTTATGGGCCACACGGACCTGACGGAAGTCTATAAGACCTATGAAGTTTACCTCTCGGCATCCGGCAGCGAAGGGTTCGGCCTTACCCTCCTCGAGGCGGCGGGCAGCGGCCTTCCCATCATCGGCTTTGATGTGCCCTACGGCAACGTGACCTTTGTACACCCGGGGGAAAACGGATTCCTGATAGAGTACGATCAGGATATTGAGGACCGGATCAGATGTCTGGCGGAAAGCATCGTGAAGCTTTTCAAGGACAGTGACCAGGACAGCTTCCGAGCCAGATCCTATCAGACAGCGGAGGACTATATGCTTTCCAGCGTCAGTTCGTCCTGGAGAAGATTAGTGGAGGAACCGGATAATGATCCTGCTATTTGACACGTATAACGAAGATTCGCTCATGCTTCACGCGTCTGTCCTGGCTTCCCAGGTCACCTGCACGGCTGTATCGGTCCTCGACAACGGCTTTCTCCCGACGGACGTCCGCTCCCCCTACATGGAGACCATAGGGCAGTGGGAGGACACGGAACCTGCGCCGCTGTATTTTGACAAGGTCAAGGTGCCGCGTTTCTGGGAGATCAGGCATGCCGGCGGCAGGAGCGAGATCTGGGACGACAGCATCCTGAGGGGGCGGATCTATTATATAGAACCTGCCCACAAGCGGTTCGTCTCCGTGGTGGAGTGGGTCGACAGGGACGGCAAGGTCTTTTTGAGAGAACACTACAACCAGTGGGGGCGCCTCTTTGCCAAGACCTTCCCGAACGCCGAAGGAAAGGAAGCGGTCAAACACTTCTACGACCGCCAGGGCAGGCTGGTCCTGACCGAGAACAACGTGACAGGTACAATCATAGTCTCCGGGGAGGAAAATGAACGCATTTCCCTGTCCAGGGCTGAATTCATAGCCGATTACCTCCGCAGGAACCATTGGGACCAGGAAGCGATCCTCTACAACTCTCTGTCCACGCCCTTCCACGTCTCGAACCATCTCAAAAGACTGGGCGGGGACCGGAAGGACGTCCTTTTCTGGCATGAGGACATCCGCGGACAGATACCCGGCAACATGAAGATGATCCTGGAGGGGGATTCGACGGGGACTGGCAGGATATTTGTCCTTAAGGATTTCTCTATCCGGGAGCTCAGCCGGCAGGGGGTGGAGTTCCATAAATTCAGCAGGCTCGGCTATGTGCATCCCGACAGCCGTGAGAATCTGGGTCGGCGGGAAGTGCTCATTATGACCAACAGCGACCGGGTGGAGAACATCTCACAGATCGTGGAAAGGCTGCCGGGTTTTCATTTTCATATAGCCGCCCTCACTACCATGTCGGACAAGCTGCTGGCTCTGTCGGAGGCCGGCAATGTCCGGCTGTACCCCAACATACCCTACAAGAAAGCCGAAGAGCTCTTCGCTGCCTGCGACTATTACCTTGACATCAACAGGGGAAGCGAGATCCTGAGTGCCCTCCAGAAGGCATATTTTAACAACATGCTGATCCTTGCCTTCAGGGAGACGGTCCATCACAGGGAATACGTCAGCAATGAGGCCCTGTTCCCCATGGACCGGTGGGAAAGTATGGTCAGGTGCCTCGAGAGCGCAGGAGAGGACGAGGGCTATCGGAAGGGCCTGCTCAGGGAGCAGAGAAGACAGGCCCGGGCAGAGAAGCCAGAAAGCTTTCAGAAGGCCCTGGTGCAGGCAGGCCTGGTCCCGGAGGACACCGAACTGGTGGAAAAGTGGCAGAGGGAGGAGTGCAGGCTTCGGGAGAAATACCTGGAGCCGCAGATCTGTCTCTGTGTGCATGACAAGGATGGAAAGTACGCCAGAGAGGTCGGCGCGACGATGCAGAGCGTCATGTGGCATATCAGCAGGAAGGCATGCTTCCACATCCTGTGTGACAACACCATGACCGAGGACAATCGGGCCAAGCTGACAGCCCTGGCCCTGTGGGACGGGCACAGGATCGAATTCCACAGCTGTGAGGAAAAAGCGCGCACGGTTACCGTTAACACCAGACAGTATACGGTCGGGACCTTGTACCGCATGCTGATACCGGAGATGCTGCCGGAGCTGGACCGGGTCCTCTACCTGGATGCCGATCTTCTGGTCACCGACGATATCTGCAAGCTCTGGGATATCGACATAGAAGAGTACGCCATGTCCGGCGTCAGGGAGTATGACAAGATCGAACCTTACTTCAACGCGGGCGTGCTCTGCATGAATCTGAGACGTCTTCGGGCGGACGGGAACCTGTTCGAGAGAGGCGTGGCGTATATCACTGCCAACAATCCGTCCTTCCCTGACCAGGATGCCTTGAATTATCTGTATGCGTCAGATATTCTGACCCTGGAGAAAAGGTGGAACATTTTTGCCGGGGAAGAATATGAGCCACCCTCTGCGGCGGGTGAGGGAATCTATCATTACGGAGGCAGCTTTATCAACATGCAGCAGCCGTCCCCCATCGACCTGCTGATGATCAAAGCTTACGGACAGACCCCTTGGGGGCTCAGCCTGGTAAAGGAGAAGATCGCAGTGGGCGTGGGACGGCATAAAGACGTGCTTATGATGCTCGGTAAGTTCCTGCGTCAGGTGACCGTTCTGAAGAACAGAGACGGGAGGAAGATCCGCAAGGTCTATATCGATGTGAGGAGCGGTCCGTGGAAGTACAAGGAAAGCCTGCTCTCGATCATGCCGCCCTCTCCCGGGGACTACTACGTTGACAGCCAGCCTTCCGGCGTGAAAGAAGCGGACGGGATGCCCGTCTATGGCCCGGACAAGCTGAAGGGAGAGAAAAAGGGCGAGGTCCTCTTCCTGATGAGGCCGACACCGGCCTACTATGAGATCTGCGATTCTCTGCGCAGGATGGGCTTCACGGAGAATGAAGATTTCTTCAACACGCTTCGCCTTCTTCAGAGAAGGCAGGGCGGATACGGAAGATGAACGAAAGGGCGGAAAGCCGGTCTTTTTTCGGAAAAGGACCGGCTTTCCGCTCTTCTTTTCGTTTGCATTTTTCTCCTATGTGCGGTATGATTAACCATTACGAACAAGAGTGAAAGGATCATGGAACGGTGAAGGAATACACGCACAAGGAACGTCAGGACGCGGCCATTGCCAGGGCCCGCGAAATTGTAAAAAAGCTTACCGACGAAAAGGGCAGGCCCCTTTACGCCAACATCACGACCTTCGGCTGTCAGATGAACGCCCGCGACTCCGAGAAGCTTCGCGGTATTCTCCGCGACGTCGGCTACCTGGACACCGAGGATGAGGATGCCGCCGACATCGTGATCTACAACACCTGCACTGTCCGTGAAAATGCGGACAAGCACGTCTACGGCCGACTCGGCCACATGAACGGCGTGAAAAAGAAGAGCCCGGGCCTTGTC
>CAMONF010000164.1 GCA_946620335.1 uncultured Clostridia bacterium | reverse complement strand
TGGTCAGACCGTAGACCGGGACCAGGGTGCGGATCTTCTCCTCATACTTGTCCGGCGCGAAGACCTCCGGGTGCTCCATGACCCTGGCGCCCTTGCGGATGGCCACCGTGCCCCGGAAGACATACTCCTGCCCTCTCTTCAGAACAGTGCGCATGAAAGGCGCGTTGTACCAGGTCAGGCGGATTTTTCCCGTCGGGTCCTCGACCTCCGTGACCGCCACGGTCACCCGGCCCATGGGCCGGACCACCACCGCGCGGGCGATCACGCCGCGGACAGCGCACTTGGCGCCGGGCGTGACGGCTCCCGCCGCCACAGGTGGGAGGTAGGCGTCGTAGTGGATGGGATAATAACGCAGAAGCTCCTCGCAGGATTTGACTCCCACCTTCTCGAAAAGGGCCGCCGTCTTAGGACCGATACCCGGGATCTCCGTCAGCTGCATAAAGTCCTCCTGGGAAAATAAAAAAGGTGCTGCGACACGTCCCCGCAGCACCTCACAGTCTGAATTGATTGCCGTCACTCGACGGAAACGATCACATAATAGATGGGCTGGCCGCCGTAGCTGACCTCCACATCACAGTCGCCGAAGGCTTCCTCAATGCTGCCGGACAGTTCCTCCATGTCCTCCTCGCTGTAGTCCTTGCCCCGGTAAATGCTGATGAGCTCGGAATCCTCGTCCACAATCTTATCCAGCATCTCCCGGACAACGGCCCCGATGTCGGAGCCCACCGCCAGCAGGCCGTCGTCGCCAAGTCCCATGATGTCGCCCACGTGGATCTCCACGCCGTCGATCTTCGTGTCGCGGACCGCGTAGGTGACCTCGCCGGTCTTCACATTGGCAATCTCCTCGGCCATGGCCTCGGCGTTCTCCTCCGCAGACCGTTCAGGCACATAGCTCACCACAGCCGTGATGCCCTGCGGCACCGTCTTGGTGGGCACCACAAAGACATTGCAGTCTTCCACCAGGGACTTGGCCTGGTTGGCCGCCAGAATGACGTTCTTGTTGTTGGGCAGAATGAATACGTTCTCCGCGTTGGCCTCACGGATCGCGTTCAGCATGTCGTCCGTGCTGGGGTTCATGGTCTGGCCGCCCTCAATGATGACGTCCACGCCCAGATCCCGGAAGATCTGGCTGAGACCCTCGCCCACGGTGACGGAAATGAAGGCATAGTCCTTCTTGGGCTCCTCCGCCTTGGCCGCCTTCTCGGCAGCTTCCTTCTCGCGGTAGGCTTTCATTTCACTCTGGTTGAAGAGGCGCTCATCGTGCTCCTCCCGCATGTTGTCGACCTTCATCCTGGTCAGCTGGCCGTACTCGAGACCCTTCTCGAAGGCGCGGCCCGGATGGTTGGTATGGACGTGGACCTTGATGAGGCCGTCGCCGACCACGAAGACGAGGCTGTCGCCCAGGGAGAGAAGGTACTCCTTGATGGCGTCCTCCTCTTCCTCGGAGATCTCGCGCTCCAGCTTCACTATGAATTCGGTGCAATAACCGAACTTGATATCGTCGGTGCTGATATGCTCCCTGGCAGGTGTCTGCTTGATTTCGACCCTGGGTGCCTCGAAGTCAAGCTCCAGCTCCAGGCCGTTGAAGGCATCCACGGCGCCGTGAAGGACGGTCATGAGGCCCTGTCCGCCGGAGTCGACCACGCCGGCCTCCTTGAGGACCGGCAGAAGCTCCGGGGTCCTGGCCAGGGCTTCGTCGCCCGCGGCCAGAATGGCGTCGAAAAGTTCCTCCAGCTCAAGGCCTTCGGCGGCGGTCTCGCCGGCCTTCTCCGCCATCATCCTGGCGACGGTGAGGATGGTGCCTTCCTTGGGCTTCATGACCGCCTTGTAGGCAGTCTCCACCGCCTTGGTGCAGGCTTCCGCCAGGATCAGGGCGTCCAGCTCCTCATGGTCGCGGATCCCCTTGGTGAAGCCGCGGATCAGCTGAGAGAGGATAACGCCGGAGTTGCCGCGTGCGCCCTTTAGGGAACCGGAAGACATGGCCTTGGCCAGGTCATCCACCGTGGGATCCGGGATCCGGGTGACCTCCTGGGCGGCGGACATGATCGTCATGGTCATGTTGGTGCCCGTGTCCCCGTCCGGGACGGGAAAGACGTTCAGCTCATTGATCCAGTTCTTTTTGATTTCCAGGTTCTTGGCGCCGGATAAGAACATCCGGCGAAGCATGGGGGCATCTATTGTTCTCATTTTAATAAAATCCTCCGTCAGTCGATCACGCGTATGCCTTCTACGCGGATGTCAATATTCTCCACAGTCATACCAGTGAACTTCTCCACCTTATACTTAACGCTGTCGAAAATATTGTCCGCAATGGCAGGAATGCTCACACCATAGGCGACGATGCAGTGGATCACCAGGGAGATTTTATTGTCTTCTATCTTGACATTGATGCCGTAACGCAGGGAGTCCCTCCGCAGCATGTGGAAAAGACCGTCCTTGACGCTGTAGGCAGCCATGCCTACGATACCGAAGGAGCTGACGGCGACGGACCCCGCATAGGTCGCGATCACGTCCGGGCTGATAACGATATCGCCTAATTCGGATTCAACGATTCCTTTCATACTATTCCTCCATACAGGTCTGCGCCTGTGTTATGGGCCAGGCGGGCAGGCGCATGCCTCCCAGAGCCAGCCGATCCGGTCATGCTCAACGCATAATCAAAGCAATTATAAACTGTTTCCCCAAAAAATGAAAGCCCGATTATACATCTCGAAAAAAGTGGCGCGCATTTAAAGAAAAATGCTTGCAAACCCTTTTACCATCTGTTAGAATAATTCACGTTGCAGGCCTCGTATGGCCTATTCTTGTGCAAGGAGGTGTTATCGATGGCTGTATGCTCTGTTTGTGGAAAGGGTGCTCATTTTGGCAATAACGTGAGCCATTCTCATAGAAGAACAAATCATATGTGGAAGTCCAACATCAAGAGAGTCCGCGTCAAGGTGAACGGTGGTACACAGCATGCTTATGTATGCACACACTGCCTGAGAGCCGGCAAGGTCGAACGCGCTTGATGAAAGAACCCAAACTTAAGATCGCCGAATAGATAAACATGTCGATGAGACATGTTTTTCTTTTTGTGAAAAACTGAACTTAGGGACAAAACTGGGAATCAGGGACGGTTCCTTTTCCCACTTTTCATAAAATGAAAAGTGGGAAAAGGAACCGTCCCTGATTCCCAGTTTCCCGCTTATCGAAAAATGAAAAGTGGGAAAAGGAACCGTCCCTGACTCCCAGTTTTACAAAAAGAAACACATGTCTCAGCGACATGTTTATCTATTCGGCGATCTTAAGT
>CAMONF010000163.1 GCA_946620335.1 uncultured Clostridia bacterium | reverse complement strand
TGGTCCCTTTTTTAGAAAAAAGATGTAATCCTCCAGGGTAAAGAAGAGGATCAGGATCAAAAACATGTATTTGGAAAGCTGTGTGAGAAGATTCATTGAACTCCTTCCCTCTCGTTCCATTTCCCGTAACCGGCGTGCTTCAGAATTTTGCTCCGAGGACGTCAATCCGCGTCCCGCATCCGGAATTCTTCAGCCGCCTGCACAAGGGGAGTCATTCTACGCCCCTCGCCCAATGGCCTTTGGTCCGCTCTCCCAAAGCAGCCGGCTTCATCCGGTAAATACAGCCCTCCCGGAATGCCTCCAGCACCTCCGACATCTCTCCGGCGTCCTCCGTGGTGAAGGCCAGGCGGACAGAGGCGGGAGCTACGCGGCGGACCGCCGTCTCCTCGTCCAGCAGAGATGTGGGCACGGAATTATAAAGCTTGTTCAGGCAAAAGACGCAGTCGCACCTGACCGGGAACCTTGTCCCCTTCCGGTCCTTCAGAGACAGAAGGGGCGAGGCGCCGGTACAGCCTGTGGTGTTTTTGGCCAGGCACTGGGCCGTCACCATGAGGACCTCACGGCCGTAGACCGTGAGCTCGCTGGCGGAGTTGTCGCGGCCCATGATTTCTCTGCGGTTGAGTTCCGCAGGGACCGTATCCTCCGTCACACCGAGTTCCCTCAGGAAGGCCTGCGCGCGGCTGTTATATGTATAGATGGCCGCATCCGCTATGACCAGATTGGAAAGCCCCATAAGGCAGAGCCTGGACATGGATTCAAAGCTGGGGGTAAGGAAGCCGTCCAGCCCCTCTCCCGCCAGTTCCTTCGCCGCAGCGTAGACAGGTGCCACCAGACTTTCCTTCTCGGACCGTTCAATATATGGTAGCGAAATGACCGCCTTTTTGCCATGGCTTTTACAGAAACTTAAGAAATTGCGAATATTTTTAACGATTTCCCCGCTGCCCATTTTGGCAAACAGCGACACGGGCGCGGCGATCCTGGTCACGAAGCCGGTCTCCGCGGCGATCCGGAGCTGTTCCTCCGTCTCGACGGTGACTGTGACGGAGAGGCCCCGGCTACTGCGGGATTCACCGACCGGGCCGGTCTGGGCAGAGCCGGCGGCGGTTCCAGTCGGCCGGGAATCCGCTTCCTGGCCCGCCGGATTGGTCTCGAGGATGGTACCTGACGTCTGTCCGACATTGGCGGCAGCCATGTTGTCTGTCCCCCGCCCTGCAAACTCCCTCTCGCAGGCGCTCCCCGCCAACTCGCCGGTATTGGCTGTGACAGTGCAGCCCTCTTCTAAGGACAAAGAAGTCCTTTCTGCCGGCGGTAAGTAAGTGCGGCGGAAAGGCGCCAGCAGTTTCTCCCGCTCGCCCTCAAGAACGGCTCTCCGCAGGTCATTGAGGAGCTTTACAGGCATAAAGACCGGGCCTCCGACCCGGACCTCCAGATCCTCGAAGACAAAGTCCGTCCCGCCGGTCTTCATGAGCTGGCTTTTTACGCGTTCCGCTGTCAGCGGCACATTATCAGCCGTCTGGACCTGGGCCCCCTCATAGACAGTGCCATCCGCAAGGGTCACCCGGGCAGGACGGCCCGGGAAAAGCTCGGCCTTCCCGGAGAGGAGGACCTTCTTTTCCTGCCTGACGTACCGTGTATTCATTTCCTCGTAGAGGGCCTTGCGGGCCTGCTCCTCCTTGGGAGTCAGGGCGGGCCGCTTGAAGGCCATCATTTCCCGGCCGTTGTGGCGGTGGAGATAGCCGTCGGTGAAGCCGTCCCGGTTATACAAAGTCATAAGGGTCCGCCGGTCCTCCCGGCTGACCGGGCCCGGCGCATCCATGTATTTTCTGTAGATGGAGACGACGCCCGCCGCGTACTCGGGCTGCTTCATCCGCCCTTCGATCTTGAAGGAGGCGATGCCGGCCTGCAGCATCTCGCCCACGTGGTCAATGGTGCACAGGTCCTTGGGGCTGATCAAATCGCCGCTCCGGCCGCCCGGTCCCTCGTAGGCAAGCCTGCAGGGCTGGGCGCAGCGCCCGCGGTTGCCGCTCCGGCCGCCCAGCATGCCGGACAGAAGGCACCTTCCGGAATAGCAGACACAGAGAGCGCCGTGCACAAAGGCCTCCACTTCGAGACCGCTCTCCTCCCGGATTCTTCTGAGCTCCGGCAGAGAAAGTTCTCTGGCGGGGACGACTCTGGTGACGCCAAAGCTCTTGAGCAGCCTTGCGCTGTAGGGACCAGTGACGGTCATCTGGGTGCTGGCATGGATGGGCATGAGGGGAAAATGCTCCCGGATCACACTGAGAACACCGAAATCCTGTACCAGGACCGCGTCCAGACCGCGCTCGTAGAAGGGTGCCAGATAAGCGGGCAGCTCCTTCAGTTCCTCCTCCTTGAGAAGGGTATTGACGGTCAGATAAACCTTGACGCCCCGAAGGTGGGCGTAATCGATAGCCTCCAGGAGGTCCGCTTCCTCCGGATTCTCCGCATAGGCCCTCGCGCCGAACCGGGTCCCGCCAATATAGACGGCATCGGCGCCGGCTGCGATCACGGCCTTCATGGCTGCGATAGAACCTGCGGGGGCCAGGAGCTCGGCCTTGTTGTCATTTGTCTTCATATTATATGCCATACTTCCACGTTTCGTAAAAAAAGGGTGATCACTCGCGCAATCACCCTTCCACCTTTTATCGTTTCTGTCCGTTCTGGCCCTGACGGCCGGGATAGCTTCCGCTGTTCTGGGACCTGGCGCCCCTGCGCAGCTCATCGAGCTGCATCTGCAGCTCCACCAGCTCGTGCTTCAAGTCATAGAGCTCCTTGTCCTTGACCGCGAGGTCCTCCTCGTAGAGCTCGACCTGCTTCTTGGCCTTGAAGTAATCGTCCGCCACGTTCAGCGCCAAAAGGGTGTTCTTCGTATCTGCCGGGAGGAGATTGTAGCCTTTGAGCTCATGAAGGTCGCCGATCTTGTGGTTCAGGTAGGAGGCCACCTTCTGGAGGTACTCCTCGCTCTCATACCCGGAAAGTCTGGTGACCTTACCGGAAATAACGACCGTCACTGTGTTCTTCGCTGACATAACCGCCTCCATACCAAACATACTGTCTGCGCCAACTGGGCTCCATAGCTAACATTATACAAAAATCCGCGGAAAATACAAGGCAAATATCCTTCAGTCAGGGCTTTCCTCCGACGCAGGCATTCTGCACCTCCCTGACGGCCGATGCGTATGAACCCGCCATCAAGCGCGGCAGGAGCTTCTTTCTCTTCAGATTCCGAATATTCCGGAAGCCAATCTGCCCATGGGCTGCCCACACGTCTCCTCCGGTCCCGGATATCACAGATTTTTCATCCCAGTGCATCCCGAGCCGGCAAGCCATTACATCTCCTCCGGTTCCGGATACCCCAGATGGCGATATGCCAGCGGCGTGACCATGCGTCCCCGCGGCGTGCGGTTGATAAAACCATTCTTCAGAAGGAAGGGCTCGTACACGTCCTCGATGGTGCCTGCATCCTCTCCGATGGAGGCCGCCAGAGTTTCGAGACCTACCGGGCCCCCGCAGAACTTGGTAATCATGGTGGTCAGGATCCGCCGGTCCAGCATCTCCAGGCCGTACTGGTCCACGTCCAGGAGGTCCAGGGCCACGGAAGCCACCTCCTCGGTAATCTTCCCGTCATAGCGGACCTGGGCGAAATCGCGGACCCGCTTGAGGAGCCGGTTGGCGAGCCGCGGCGTACCGCGGGAGCGGCGGGCCAGCTGGTAGGCGCCTTCCCCGTCGATCTCCACGTTCAGCAGTCTGGCGGAGCGCAGGACGATCAGCATGAGCTCCTCAGGGGAATAGTAATCCAGGTGAGCCACCACGCCGAAACGGTCCCGCAAAGGCGCAGTCAGCATGCCCGGGCGCGTGGTCGCGCCGACCAGGGTGAACTTGGGCAGCTCGAGGCGGATGGACCTGGCCGTAGCCCCCTTGCCGATGACAATGTCGATGGCATAGTCCTCCATGGCCGGGTAGAGGACCTCCTCCACCTGGCGGTTGAGCCGGTGGATCTCATCCACGAAGAGAATATCCCCGGGCTGGAGAGAGTTCAAAATGGCCGCCATCTCCCCCGGCTTTTCGATGGCCGGACCGCTGGTCACCTTCATATGGGTGCCCATCTCGTTGGCGATGATGCCGGCCAGGGTGGTCTTGCCCAGACCGGGCGGCCCGTAAAAGAGCACGTGGTCCAGGGAATCGCCGCGCATCTTGGCCGCGTCGATATAGACCCTCAGGTTGTCCTTGGTCTTCTCCTGTCCTATATAGTCCTCCAGCTTCTCTGGCCGCAGGCTTTTGTCGATCCGGACGTCCTCCTCGGTCGCCTCGGTGTTGATCCTCCGTTTTGCCGGCATAGGGTCCTCCAGCGGCTTGGCCGCTCAATCAATACAAAATGCGGAAGGCTTCCTTGATGATGGCCTCCACGTCCCCGGTGCCGGCCGTCTCCACGGCCTTGCGCACCGCTTTCAGGGCTTCGGTCGATGACACGCCCAGGGCCACCAGGGCCTGGACCGCCTCGGACTGGGGACTCTCGTCCGCCGGCGCGGCACCGTGCTCGATCTCCCGGCCGCCCTCCAGCACCTCCGCCAGGTCCAGCTTGTCCTTGAGCTCCAAAATGATCTTCCTGGCCGTCTTCGCGCCGATGCCCGGAGCCTTGGAGATGGTCTTGGCATCGTCCGCCATGATGGCGAATCTGAGCTCGTCCGCCGTGAGGCCCGACAGGATGCCGAGAGCCCCCTTGGGGCCAATGCCGCTGACCGTGATCAGCATCTTGAAGATTTCCAGGTCGTCCCGGGAGAGGAAGCCGTAAAGGGCGACTCCGTCTTCCCGGACCGAGTAGTGGGTGTATATTTTCACCTCGTCACCCACCTGAACATCGCGCTGCGTCATGCCGGAAGGCACATTGATGATGTAGCCGATGCCATTGTTCTCGAGGATTAGGCTGTCAATCCCCGCCTCCACGATTTTTCCTTTGATAAATGCGTACATACTCTTCTATCTCCGGCGGCGCGCAAGGCGCCCGCATAACGATTGCCTTCTTTCCTTCTGGGAATTCTGCAAATTCTCCCTGGATCAATAGTCCCCCGCCGGATGGATCCGGGGCAGGATAATGCCGTCGGCAATTCCGATGAGGATACCCGCGGCGAGCCCCGCCAGCATGAGGACAGGCAAGTACCAGCGCCAAGGGAAGCCGATCACCGCGATGGTGGCCATGATGACCTGCCCCACATTGTGAAGTACACCGCCCAGGGCGCTCACCCCGATGATCCCGAACTTTCCTGTCTTCTTAAGAAGGGTCATCCCCAGAAGGCTCAGCAGAGCGCCGGACAGGCCGTAGACGATGCTGAACATATTTCCAAAAAGAAATCCGATGATGACGACCCGCAGGGCCGTGATGAAGACGGCTTCTTTCCAGGAGAAAATGTAGAGGATGGCCGCCACCACTATGTTGGCCAGCCCAAGCTTGATGCCGGGCACCGGCACCGGAATGGGGATCATGGCCTCGACGTAGCCGAAAAGGACCGCGAGTCCCAGCAGCATCCCCAGGTAGGCTGTCCTGGTCCCGATACCCCCGGCGTAATAATTGTGTTTAAAGTCGTTCACCGTGTCACCTCACCCGGCCACGCCGTCCAGGGCTTCCTCGGCGGAAGCGCCCTCCTCGTTGTTCTCGATCGCAAGGACCACCTTGTTGGGCAGGCAGACGATATGGCCGCCCTTCGCATCGATGGGGGCGGAATGGACGCAGACCTGGTCCGGGCAGTTGGCCTCGGACATCACTGCCTGACCGCCGTGGATCCGGCAGATATTGGTGTCTCCGATCTCCACGGTGCGGTCTTCATTTAGCGGAAACCGGCCGTATTCCTCGCCGTCCACGTAGACCACCAGCTCCGGATCGCCGGAGGAGAGCATGCCGGTCATGTTGTAAATGAGGATCAGGACCGGAATGAGGGCCAGGACAAGAATGAGGATAAGGTCAGTTTTTCTCAAAAGCTTCATAAGAATCCCTGCCTTCAAAATAATTGCCCTACCAGTATAGAACAGATATTCGAAATTGTCAACCGATAAAGATGGGCGTATGATGGGTTAGAAGAAAATGATACATCGGCAACCGTTTCAAGGAGTTGAACCATGCAGATCATCACCCGCGACCTATCCTGCCTGCCACGGTCCCCGCGTTTTTCGGACAGGGCCTGCGTATTGGACATTGCGACCGAAGGCCGGTACTGGCGGACCAGCCGGCTGGTCTCGGTCTCCGTCATTTATCAGGCCGAGGACCGCATGCTGGAGAAGACATACCTAAGCGAGAAGGAGGCGGACGAGTACGATATCCTGTACTCTCTCAGCCGCCTCCTCCCGGAAATGACACCACTATACACTTTTAACGGCACCAGCTTCGATCTGCCCCATCTGGCCAGGAAATTCACCGCTTATCGCCTGCCGGATCCGGTGACCGGGCGGGAGCACGTGGATCTCTACCTGGCCCTGCGGCCCCTGGATCCCGTCCTGCCCCTTGAAAGCCACCGGCTCGCGGACTATTTCAGCCTGCTCTCCGCGCCGGGTGCCGTCCCCGGAGGCGATAATGGGACGAAGGCTCTCAAGGCGGCTGCTGACAGGACAGACAGCATATTGAAATCGGACACGCCTTCCGCCCCTGAACTCGACGACGCAGTGATGGCACTCCAGACGACTGTCGGCGGAACAGGCAGCACGTCGGAAGCATACACATCTTCTGTCCCTGAAGCCGACGACGCAGTCATGGCGCTCCAGGCGACTGTCCTTCTGGACCTTCTGGACTTCTTCCGGGGCAATCTCACAGCCGGACCGGGAGAGATCAGGGATGACAGCCTTCTGATTCCTCTGAAGCCGGAGCTTCCTCTCCCGCTCTCCTTATCTCTGGCGGATGGCCCATTTTCCCTGGCCGTCTCTCCGGAAGGCGCAGTTCTCACAGCCCGGCTTTTCGATGGAAAGCTGCGCCGCTACTATACCAATGTGGAGGACTATGACTACCTGCCCCTGGAGGGATACGCCGTCCACCATGCGGTTTCCGCTTACGTGGGCAAGTCCAGGAAAGAGAAGGCCGTCCGCGAGAACTGCTTCACCCTGGTCTCCTGCACGGAGGCTCTGGTGACCAACGGAGCAGCCCTTCAAAAGTATGCCGCGAGTGCGCTTGCCTTCCTGCTAAGCAAGCAGTAAGGCGGAATCAGCCACTCTTCAAAAAAGCATTCATTTGCGCAGCTCGCCCAGCACACTTCCTCTATCCCGCACAGGCTTCCTTCCACCTGCGCAGCCCGCCTCTTGCAGACAGCCCCTTACAAAGGGCTGTCTTTATTTTCTGCAGACAGGATTTCTCAGGCCGCCTTCTTCCCGGAGGCGTTGACGATCACAATGCCCGCGCTGACCAGCAGAAGGGCCGCAAGCCCTGTCAGGGAGAATGCTTCCTCTCCCTCTCTCAGGAAAAGGGCTGAGAGAAGCACGCCCATGACCGGATTGATGAAGCCCATGATGGAAACCCGGCTCACCGGATTGTGCTTTATTTGATGAAAGATTGCTTGTCTGCATTTGCTGACCTCTTTTCGATAGATTGCCCTGCCCTGTGACCGGAAGGGCAGACTCTGCCTATCTTACTTCCGGAAAGCAGTTCCTGCAATCGTAAAAACAGATGAAAACAGGTAAAAAATGAACATACGTCAAAAACAGCCACCAGACCCAAGTCTGATGGCTGTTCGCTTTTTGGTATAAGGGAAAATCCGCTGACCGGCAGGACCTCAATCAATAATTGCTGTCGCTGTAGACGGTGGTGGAATCTTCCTGAGCGGCTCTCTCCTGCTCAAGCTGCTTCATGGAAAGAGAAATCTTGTGGTCGGCAGCGTTGAAATCAACGACGCGGGCCTC
>CAMONF010000162.1 GCA_946620335.1 uncultured Clostridia bacterium | reverse complement strand
TAGAAATAACGGCCGAAAGCAGTCTTGGAGGTGATGAAGTTGTAGATCATGCAGATGGCGACGACCCATACCAGCATGACGGAGATGCCCTTGTAGTTGGCCAGCTTCCAGCAGTAGAAAATGAGGACCGCACAGATGACAGCCGTCTTGCCATAGTCGGCCAGAACGCTGTTCTGACGATAGTTGTTCTTGGCCTTGTTGGCGCGGCTGCGGGCAACGCCGACGAGCATGACGACGGAAGCGATCACGCCGACGATGATCGGAGAAAGCATAAGGCCGTCACCGTCGAGGCCCGGAATCTTGATGTAGGCCGTGAAGATGTTCAGGAAGGTGGCATCCTGGACAGCGACGGTCTTGGAGTTAAGGACCAGACGGCCGATGCCGCGGAAGATGAACATGCCGCCCAGCGTGGTGATGAACGGAGGAATGCGGACGTAGCCGATCCAGTAGCCGTGCCAGATACCGGCCAGGATACCCATGGCCAGGCCGACGATGATGGCCAGGAAGGGGCTCATGTTGAGGTTGGTGATCATGACGGCAGCGACGCCGCCGACCATGCAGATGACGGAGCCGACAGAGAGGTCGATGTTACCGCCGGTCAGGATGCAGAGGAGCATGCCGCAGGCCATGACGAGAACGTAGCCGTTCTGGAGCAGGAGGTTGGACATGTTCTGAGGATATAACAGACGCCCGCCGGTCAGATATACGAAGAGGAAGAAGACCACCACCAGCGCGATGACCATCGTGTACTTCCCCAGGAAATCCTTCCAGTTTATTGCATTTTTCTTTTCTTCATTCATAGTTCAAAGTCCCCTTTCCCGTTATTTGGAAGAACGGATGATGGCGCCCATGATCATCTCCTGGGTAGCCTCGGCCGCCGGGAATTCTCCCACGATCCGGCCCTCATTCATGACGTAAATGCGGTCGCACATGCCCAGAAGCTCGGGCATCTCAGAGGAAATCATGATAACGGTCTTCCCGTCCGCGACCATCTTGTTGATCAGACAGTAGATATCATACTTGGCGCCGACGTCGATGCCTCGGGTCGGCTCATCCAGGATGAGGATATCCGGCTCGGTGAACATCCACTTGCCGAGCAGGGCCTTCTGCTGGTTGCCACCGGAGAGGTTGCCGACCTTCTGGAGGACGGAGGGCGTCTTGGTGCCCATCTCGGCAGTCATCTGCTCGGCGACGCTGCCTTCCTTGACGGTATCGATGATGCCTCTGTCGCAGACCTTGTCCAGTCTGGCCAGGGTCGTGTTGAACTGGATGCTCTCGCCCAGGATCAGGCCGTTGGTCTTTCTGTCCTCGGTGACGTAGGCGACGCCTGCCTTGATGGCAGCCTCCGGAGACTTGAGCTCCGTTTTCTTGCCGTGCAGATACAACTCTCCGGTGATGCCGGTGCCGTAGCTGTGACCGAATACGGACATGGCGAGCTCTGTGCGGCCGGCGCCCTGAAGGCCGGAGAAGCCGACGACCTCGCCCTTGTGGGCCTTGAAGTTGATGTTGTCATCGACGATCTTCTCCTCATAGAGGGGATGATGGACGGTCCAGTTCCTGACCTCCAGGCTGACCTCGTCGGAGACCTTGTGATCGCGGGCCGGATAGCGGTCGTCCATGGCGCGTCCGACCATGCCCTTGATGATCCGGTCCTCGGAAAATTCATCCACACCCTTGACCAAGGTCTCAATGGTGGATCCATCACGGATGATGGTGGCCTTGTCGGCGCAGTAGATGATCTCATTGAGCTTGTGGGTGATAATAATCGAAGTAAGTCCTTCCTTCTTAAAGCTAATCAGAAGGTCGAGGAGCATCTTGGCATCCTCGTCGTTCAGGGAGGACGTGGGCTCGTCCAGGATCAGGAGCTTGACCTCCTTGGACAGAGCCTTGGCAATTTCGACCAGCTGCTGCTTGCCGGTGCCGATATCCTTGATAAGCGTCTGGGCAGATTCGTGCAGGCCGACCTGGGCCATGTGCTTCTCCGCCTCGTGGAAGGTGCGGTTCCAGTCGATGGTGCCCCTGGGCGTGCGGATCTCATTTCCAAGGAACATGTTCTCGCCGATCGTGAGCAGCGGGATCAGCGCGAGCTCCTGGTGAATGATAACAATGCCCTTTGCCTCGCTGTCCTTCAGGGTCTTGAACTGGCACAGCTCTCCATTATAGTAAATTTCTCCGGTGTAGGTTCCTACGGGGTAGGTACCGGAAAGAACATTCATCAGCGTGGACTTGCCGGCTCCATTTTCTCCGATCAGAGCATGGATCTCGCCGCGCTCAACCGTCAGGTTGACGTCCGACAGGGCTTTGACGCCCGGGAACTCCTTGGTGATGTTCTTCATTTCCAGAATTATATCCGCCAAGAGTATTTCCCCCCTTTCTCCTCTCAAGCAAAAGGGCGGGACAAATCAGGAATCTGTCCCGCTCCTTGCGTATTCAGTTCATACTTGTTTAATTGGATTACTTGGTGGCTGCCAGGTAGCCGTCCTCACCCATGGTGTAGAGGCCAGTGTCAACCAGCTCCTGGAGGTTGTCCTTGGTGATGACGGAGGGAACCAGCAGGAAGGACGGGCACTTGTTGCCTTCAGAGGTCTGATAGGACTCGGTGTCGTAAGCGCACTCGATGCCGAAGGTGTCGCAGAGGCTGGCGTCGATGGTCTCGCCCTTAAGCATAGCCTCGGCAAGGCCCATAGTGACAATGGCTTCGTTGGCGACGTTCTTGTAAACGGTCATGGTCTGGATGCCGTCGACGATGTTCTTGAGGTTGGCTTCGTCGCCGTCCTGACCGGTGATGATGACGGAGTTGCTGCCGGCATAGTCGGAGGTGATGGCCTGGGCTACGCCAAGGGCGGTGGAGTCATTGGAGCAGAGCCATACGTCGAGCTGAGTGCCGTCAGCGTAGTAGGAGCCAAGGATGTTCTGAGCTCTCTCAAGAGCTGTGTCGGTGCTCCACTGGTCGGTGGCGACGGAGTCGAAATCGGTCTGGCCGGAAACAACGTTCAGGACGCCGCTCTCAATGTACGGGGAAAGGGTATCGAAAGCGCCGTTGAAGAAGTAGCCGGCGTTGTTGTCGGCCGGGTCACCGGCGGTGAACTCGATGTTGTAGACCTTGTCGCCGGCATTGTCCAGATCAAGGGTATCCCTTACGAACTCGCCCTGGAGCTTACCGACAGTGTAGTTATCGAAGGAGACGTAGTAGGAAACAGCGTCGTTCAGGATCAGACGGTCGTAGGAGATGACCGGAATGTTCTGCTCGGCTGCCTCGTTCATGGCGGTGTTCAGAGCCTCGCCGTCGATGGCGGCGACGATCAGAAGGTTGACGCCTTCAGCGATCATGTTCTGGATGTCGTTGACCTGGCGGTCGGACTGGTTGTCGGAGTAGGTCAGGATGGTCTCATAGCCGGCGGCCTTGAACTGCTCGTCCAGGTACTGGCCGTCACGGTTCCATCTCTCAAGAGACTGGGTCGGCATGGAGATACCGATCTTCATGGCGCCTTCAGCAGGAGCAGCGGCCTCTTCGGTTGCGGCTTCTTCGGTCGCGGCTTCCTCAGTAGCGGCCTCGGAACCGGAGTTGTCAGCTGCCGGAGCGCTGGATGAACCGCCGCATGCGGCCATAGAGACGGTCATAGCAGCTACGAGAGCCATAGCTAATAACTTTTTCTTCATTACTTTGTTCCTCCCTTGTGTGGATTTAGGTTCTGCAACGGTTCTGCAACGGTTTCGGGGATGCTGAACAATTGCATTTTCCTGGTTGAGATAATACTACCACACCTCTTATCGCACTTTCTCAACTCCTTGCTATACATTTCGGTGGACTATTCGGACTGAAAAAAAGGGGCGGCAGGACAAAATTGTTGTGAAAAGGAGGTCCTACCGCAAAAATTTGCTATTGCTTTTAGGGGGAACTGAGAGTCAAGGACGGCTCCTTACTGGAATCAGGGACGGTTCCTTTTCCCACTTTTTGGGACGCAAAGGGGGAAACTGGGAATCAGGGACGGTTCCTTTTCCCACTTTTCATTTAATGAAAAGTGGGAAAAGGAACCGTCCCTGATTCCCAGTTTCCCGCAAAAGGAGCCGTCCCTGATCCCCAGTTTCTCTCCCTACTCTTTACTCCTCCTGCTCCACATTCAAATAAATATCCGCCGCCTCGTGGTACTTCCCGGTGATCTCCTCGTCCATGTTGTCCTTCG
Source organism: uncultured Clostridia bacterium (assembly GCA_946620335.1). GTDB lineage: Bacteria > Bacillota > Clostridia > Lachnospirales > Lachnospiraceae > Chordicoccus. The sequence goes on along the minus strand of CAMONF010000162.1, from coordinate 7,835 downwards.
TCACCGCGATGGGCTCCAGCTTGCAGTAGGGCACCGCCATCTTCCCGTTGTCGATGGTGTCCGTCACGTCCTCGGGCATCCGGCCTTTGGCCATGCCGACGGCGATCTCGGCGGCCTTTCTGGCCAGCTTTTCCACGGGCTTGTAGACCGTCATGCACTGGGTGCCTTCCATGATCCGCTGGCAGGCGTCCAGGTCGGCGTCCTGGCCGACGACGCAGACGCTGCCGGCCAGCCGGCGCTCGGCCAGGGCCTTCACGGCCTGCCCGGCAATGCTGTCATTTCCGCACATAATGCCGGCGGGCGCCTCGTGGTTATTGAGATACTCAGACGTCACGTAGAGGCCTGTCTCCGCCAGCCAGTTCTCGGCGTGCTGGGTCTCCACGACGGTGAGGGGATTTCCGTGCTCCGCAAGGACGTCGGAGAAGCCCTTTTCCACCTGTACGACATTGTAGTCCGCCAGTGGGCCTTCAACCATCACGACCTCCCCCTCGCCGATGTGGGAAATCATGTGCTCCGCCATGAGCCGCCCCACCTTCTCGTTGTCAAAGGAGATGTAGAGGTCCACGTCCGCGTCCCGCACCAGCCGGTCGTAGGCGATCACCGGGATGCCGGCGTCCTTGGCCTTCTCAAGGGCCCCCGCGATGGTGTGCTCGTCGTCCGCCACATGGACCACCACGATCACGTCGACGCCCTTCTCGATCAGATAATTGATCTGCTTGATCTGCTGGAGGACGTCGCCGTTGGCGTTCTGGACATTCACATCGGCCCCCAGCTCCTGGGCCGCTGACACAAAAATGTCCCTCTCCCGGTGCCACCGCTCGATGACGAAGGAGTCAAAGCAGAGTCCGATCTCTATGGCGTCGGGATTCTCCTCCACCTTCTCCGTCTGGCTGGCCTCGCAGCCTGAAAATGAAAACACCATCACAAGAATCAGGAGAACGGCTGTCATTTTCCTGATTGACAAGACTTTTTTGTTCTTATTCTTCACTCTTCCTTCCCTCCCTGTACACGGTCGGGGTGACGCCCACATTCTTTTTGAAGGAGCGGCTGAAATAGTTGGGATCGGAGTAGCCCACCTCCGCGCAGACCTCCTTGATGCTCAGGCTCTCGTCCTTGAGGAGCTCCTGGGCCCTCGCCATGCGCAGGTCGGTCAGATAATCCATAAAGGTGATGCCGGTCTCGGCCTTGAAGAGCTTGCTGAAATAGTAGGGGCTCAGGTTCAGGTACCGGGCCACGTCGTCCAGGGAGATGTCCCGGGAATAATTGTCCTGGATGAACTCTCTCCCCTTCACGATCATCTGGTTCTCATAGTTGTTTCTGGAGGACATGTTGCGGCAGGCGGCTCCGAAGTGCTCCACGAACCAGCCCTTGAGGTCGCTGTTGTTCTCCGCGTTGTAGACCAGGGGCAAATATTCGGCCCGGTCGCTGAAATGATAAATATTTCCGCCATTATTGTAGGCGATGTACTCGGCATAGAGCACGAACTCCAGGGTCTTTAGCTTCACGCTGATATTTTTCTGCCCGTAGGTGGTCAGCATCCAGTCGAAGAACTGGGAGGCCAGCTCCTCGCATTTCTCCGGGTTGCCGCTCTTCAGGGCATCGAAAAGGGCATTTTCCAGGTCGATGGGATACTCCTCGTCGTACTGGCAGTAGAGGGCGAGGTCGTCCACGTGGGCCACCCTGCCTTCAGCGCTCGTCAGCGCCCGCAGTGCCTCATTATAGGAAACGATACTGTCCTTCAGCTCCACCACCGAACCGATTCCGACCCGACAGGACCACTCCCGCTCCTGCTGGATCCCAATGCTGAGCCGGCGGCCGTCGTTGATGAGGGCGACGCGCTGCTCGTAGGAGGGCTTCTTCTCCTTGCAGGGCAAAAAGACCGGAATCAGGTTGGAAATCACCGTGCCCACGATGGCCTTTGGCCAGATCCGGAGGATCTTCTCCCGGACGTCGGAATAATTCTTCTGGAGAAGGACGCCGCTGCCGACGATGTTGGTCAGCTGCCCTCCGCCCGAATCCTGCCCGACGGTGATGGCCAGCATGCAGCCGTAATCCGTGTCGATCTCCAGCAGGTCCTTGAAGCTCTGCAAATCCTCCTGGGAATGGCCGCCGGAGAAGAGCATGGTGAAAATGAAGCCACTCTCGATGATGGGCGTGACCTGCTCCATTTTCTCCCTGACTCTCAGGTTCTCCCGCCTCTTCTCCCGCTTCTCCTCGATGCTGTGGATGGCCTTGTCCAGAACCCCTACAATGTCCCTGCTGTTGAAGGGCTTGTTCATGTACTCCAAAACGCCCAGCTTGACCGCTTCCTTGGCGTAGTCAAAGCGGTCGTAGGCCGTCATGATGATAAAGATGATGCCGCCGACCTCCCGGGAGATCTCGCTGATGGCGTCGATGCCGTTGATGCCCGGCATGTAGATGTCCACGATGGCGACGTCCGGATGGAATTCCAGGGCCTGCTCGATGAGGCTGCGGCCCGTCCGCACCGTGCGGATCTCGAACTGGTCCGGATACTCTCTCTTTATGATCATGGAAAGGGAATCCACCACGATTTTTTCATCATCTGCCAGCAGAATTCGATACATTACGCCTCCTCCGCGCCGAGGGGGATACGGATCAGGATTTCCGTTCCGGTCCCCGGACCGTCGCTGTTGATTTCAAATGTGGATTTTCCGTCAAAATACAGTCTGAGCCGCTCCATCACGTTCCAGATGCCGACGCCGTTGGAGACCGGAAGGTCCCTGTCGTCCGAAGCGCTCTCCCACTGTCCCGAAAGGACGGCGGCGATGCGCTCCTCCGTCATGCCGCTGCCGTTGTCCCAGACGCTGATCTCTGCCCAGCCGTCTCTGCGGCTCACGCTCAGCTCTATGCGGCCCTGCCGCTCCAGGTCCCTGATGCCGTATTTGAAGGAATTCTCTATCAGGGGCTGCAGCATCATGCTGGGGACCGGGATGTTCAGCACGCTCTCGTCGATATTCTTTTCGAACACGAAGGTGTCCCCGAAACGGACCTTTGAGATAAAGATAAAGTTGTCGACCAGCCCCACCTCATCCCGAAGTGTGGTGTCCTTGTCATTCCTGCGCACATTGTAGCGGAAAAAGGCCGCCGTATTGTCCAGCAGCTCCTCCGTCTTCTCCGCGCCCTCCATCATGGCCAGCTGGGCAGCCGCGTTCAGGGTGTTGAAGAGGAAATGGGGATCGATCTGGGCCTGGAGATACTTGAGCCGGGCGTCCTTGAGATGGCTTTCCATGAGCAGCTCCCGCTCACGCAGCTCCTGCTCGCGCAGAAGATTCTCCCTGATCTGGCGGATGTACCGGCGGATGCTCTCCAGCATCTGGTTGAAGGCCTCCGTCACGATGCCGATCTCATCCCGGGTCCTGACCGGCAGGGCCTCCTGCTCCAGGTTGCCCGCCGCCACCTCGTTGGCGGCGGAGGCCAGGTCCTTCAGCGGCTTGATGATCAGAGACGTCATGAAGATGACCACTAGGAGGGCGGCCACCATAACGGCGAGCAGAACGAACTGCAATGTCCCCTCCTGGGCCCTCCATCTCCCGATCAGCTGGCCGAAGATCGCGGAGTTGACCTGGAAGCGCTCATTGTTCAGGCTGTCGATGTAGACGTGGATGGTGTTGCCGAGGGCGGAGGCTTCCTCCGCCAGCTCCGCATATTTCTGGACGTTCCGTCCGCGCTTTGCCTGTATGATCTGGGCTGTGAGGTCCAGGTAGGTCTCCGACAGGCTGCGGATATTCTTCTCCGCAATGAGCTCCGGGTCGTCGACAGCCTGGCCGTTGAGGCCGCCCAGGAGATCCCGCAGGGCCTGCTCGTCACGGAAATAGGATTCCATGGCGTCCGAGCTCTTGGTCCTCACGTAGGTCTCAAGATTGGACTCGAGGGAGCCCAGGGTGTCATCCAGCTCATTCAGCCTGACGTTGCCGGTATAGACCTCCTCGATCTTGAGATTGATGCTGCTTAAGACCCGCATCATAACGATGTTGACGGCCAGAACAATCAGAAGAGCCCCGACCACGTTGCTCGTGATCTTCTTTTGGAGGGACATGGAGCGAAGCTTTTTCATTCTTCCGTCACCTCCTCCGTAAGCAGCTCTTCCGCCCGGTCCTCATCGATGAGGGCCATGCTGAGCGCATTGTATTCATTTGTATACCCGTAGGCATAGTAGTCTTCCAACGCGTCGACGCAGGCCCGGCCGGCCTGCTCCGCGTCGATGGAGAGGGTGGCTGTGAGGACGCCCTTTTGGACCTCGGAGAGGATCGTATCGGAGTCATAGAAGCCGATGATGTCCACAGAGCCCACCTGGTTGTGGTCGACGGCGGACTGGTAGGCGCAGATAGTGCCGACCGCGTCCTGGCAGATCAGGATATCCGGCAGGTCCTCCCCCATAAAGAGGGTGTTGAAATACTCCTCCTCGGCGAAGGAGCTGGTGCGGGAGATGCTGTCGCTGTCCACCTGCACATGGCAGTTTGGCATTTCCTTGGCCAGCGTCTCGCGGATGCCGAGCAGGACCAGGTTCTCATGGACGTCGCCAGCCTTGCCCTCGGCTATGACCAGGACCCTGGCCTCCTGCTTCCCATCCAGGAGCGAGGCTATTTTCTGCCCATAGAGGACGCCGGTGTCATAGTGGTTGACGCCCACGAAGCTCTGCCTGAGGCTGGAGTAGCAGTCCCGCATGGCGGTCACCACAGGGATGCCTTCATTTACGATCTCATCGATCAGCTTCCCCGTCGTCGCATCCTCGTCGGCTTCCACAATGATACCGTCCACGGAGGCCTGCCTGGCGATTTTGAGCAGTTCATCCCGGCTGTAGGCCATGGACAGGCCGCTGCCGAACATCTCGACGTAGACGTTGTGGGCCAGCCCTTCCGCCTTCGCGCTCTGGTACACGCGGTCCCAGAACTCGGTGTTCTCGCCGTTGGTGATGAGAACATAGTGCCTGTCGCAGACGTCCAACGACTCACTTCGGTCTTCCAGCGGGCGCGTTCTGAATACGATTGCCGCTATTCCCAGCATGAGGAGGGCCGCAATCGTCCCCGCTATGATGATTTTCTTCATAGGATACCTCGCCTTCTGGCAGGATTTTCTTTCATCTGATTTCCCGGGCAGCCTCCCGCATGATCCGCACGTCCTCCATGGTCACGCGCTCGGGGGCGTAGCGGGCCAGCTCGTAGCAGGCGTGGGCCCTGGCCAGGGGATCCGCGTATTCCGCAAGCCGCCATTCCCCCAGCACCGCCGCTTCAATCTCGGCGGGCGTCAGGTGCGGCCGGATCTTTTCGGCCTCGGGATGGCGCTTCATGAGGCGGATGTAGATCCTGCGGATCCGGGCGTCGGGTGAGAAGTCCAGCGGGCTGAGCCGCCCCTCTCTCTCCAGACGGGTGCGCTCGCGCTCCTCGGGGAGGATGTAGCGGCGCTTGTCCTTATTTTCCATGTCGGCGGCGCGGAAGTCGTGGTAGAAGTCCACGATGAGCCGGTAGGCCAGGTAGCAGAGGGCCACGGTCACCGCGATGAAGAGAGCCACTTCGAATATCCTGTAAAGCACCTCCAGGATGGGGTTGGACGCCGCATCGCCGGCGAAGGGCATGTTCGGCTGGCCCCCTCCTTCCGCCTCCTGGACCATTTCCTCACCGCCGCCGCGGAGGAGACGCGAGAGGAGCCAGGCAAGTCCGAAGAGGACCCAGCGCATGACTGTTGCCAGGCCGTCACGGAGCATGGCAAGGACGGCCTCGCCGTCCACAATCAGAGCCGTCACGGCCGCCAGAACGGCGGACACTGTAAGAAATACGGCCAGAATGCCCGCATTTACCCGGCGCATCCGGTTGAAGGGGACCTTGGTGAAGGCCCTGGCCTCGCGAATGGTGCCGGCGAAGGTGCTGAGGTTCCGGTAGAAAAGCCAGGAGAGCATGATGTAGGTGACCATGAGGATGCAGACGGTCTGGACCGGCCGGTTGCCCAGGGTGTAGGCAGGCACGAAGACCGAGCCGGGAATGGCCAGTAGAGCCGGCCCCGGGTAGACCATATATGACTTGTGGATCCGCGCTTGGCAGGCCATGAAGGTGGCCCAGACGATCACGACCATCCGGAAAATGAGATCAAACAAGCCGGCCCGGGTGATGGCCAGAGCGACCACGATCGCCGCGTGGATCAGGCCGTAGAGGAAAATTCCCTTGATATTCCGCTGGACCCAGGCGAAAATGACGGCCGATATGGCCATGGCGAGGGCTGATGCGAGCACGGAGGCGGTCACGGGCTCAAAAAAGAGACGCCCGGCCACGACGAAATAGGCCATGATGGCCGCGTTGGTCATGACCCGGATGATGAGGAAGCCAGGCTCCTCCGGCATGTACTTTTTTTCCTGATCGTCTCTGAAATCCATAGGGGTTCGGCTCCGGCCACATGGGTATGGGCTCGATTAGATCGGTTCCCTGCGGGCAACTATCTAAGCAGGGGGATCCGTCAGTTTCTTATCAGATTCGTTGGGCATAGAAGCGGGATAGCTGTCATCCAGCATGCCCGACTGTCCGCCACTCACCAGGCCCGGCTCCAGTCCATGCGGATGAAATGGATATTCTCCGGCACCGCCACGTCCAGCATGCTCTCCATGAGGGGGCAGAGCCAGAGCAGGCCGCCCTGTACGGAGGCCAAGCGGCCGGCGGCCTTCATGAGACGGCCGTCGCGGCTGGAGGAAATGAGGCAGTAGGTGACATTTTCCGCGCGCTCGGTGAGGGCTTCATTTTCCACGAGTTCGAAGAAGGGACCGGCGCCTTTCTCCAGGGCCACCCGGGTCAGGGCCTCGGCGATGGTGCCCAGGTGCTCCGGCGAGCCGCCGCCCGCGATGCGGATCTCCTGGTCCGTCATGCAGTCGCGCCCGTTGGAAATGAGGCCAACTGGGATGCGCCCGTCGATGCAGCGCCCGGCCAGGGTGAAGGCCAGGCGGATGCTGTACTCCAGTATTTCCGGGTCGTAGTAGACCGCCGGCTCCTCCAGATTGAGGAGGATCCGGATCTCCTGCCCGGAGGTGTGCTCCCGGAGGTTGACCATGAGCTGCCCCGCGCGGGCGCTGGCCTTCCAGTTGACGGACCGCATGGGGTCCGAGGGCGCGTACTCGCGGATGCCCCGGAAGGTGAAGACGTCCTCGTAGAGGCGCTTTCTGGCGATGACCTCGCCCAGGATCTGCTCCCAGGCGTCGTCCATGGCGTCCGCGGGGAGCATTTTGGGCTGGACGTAGAGGTCCGTGAACTGGGTGATGTCCTTGTAGCCCGCCCGCCGGTCAAAAAGGCCGGGGACGACAAAGCTGGTGCCCAGGATCTGGTAGTAGCCGCGCTTTTTGGCGGTCAGGTTCTGCTCACGGGTCACGGCCTCGTAGCCGCCCATGGTGAAATATTCGACGACATTGGTGCGGTCAGAGACGGAGGCGTTGGGATTGTCCTCGGCCACCAGGCCGGAGGACATGGCGAACTGGAGGCGGACCACCGGGAGGGGCAACCGTTTTCGGTTGGTCACCTCATAAATGAGGGTCGCCGTCTCCCCTTCGGTCACGGCCCGCTCCTTAAAGGTGAGCACAGCTGAAAGGCCCTTGTCCCAGATTTCCAGAAAAATCCGCTGCCAGAGCCAGTATAGGAGAAATATCCCGAGGGGGATCCATAGGATCAGCATAGCGCACCTCCGCCGCGGCCGGCTTTCCATGGCCGGATGCCGCGGGTACAGTTTCACACAGATCCGCGGGCTGCCGACTCCGTCTCAGCGCTGCGCGGGCAGCCTGCCGCGGTCTTCATTTCCATAATCAGAAGGTCTCGGTGGGGACGGGGACCGTGTCCAGGATCTCC
>CAMONF010000161.1 GCA_946620335.1 uncultured Clostridia bacterium | reverse complement strand
ATCAACAACCTCCGGGTCCCACTGCCTTCCGTGGGACACCTTTTCTTCCTGGAGATCCTTCTCTTCGGATTCACGCTCCTGCCCATCCTGCGCGGGCGCATGGAGACGGCCGAGGAGGAACGTCCGCGCAAGGTCCTCGCGGCGGGCATTGCCCTTTCGGGCCTGTCCTCCCTGATCTACTTCATCAACCGGACGGCCTACGGCAACTTGTCCATCGCCACCCTCCAGATGGCCCTGCTCATGGGGTACGCGACCGACATTGGAATGGGTATGGACAGAGAGAACCTCGTGAGGGGAGGCGTCAAGGCCTGGCGGCTTTTCCGCTATGCCCTGGGCGGTATCATTTTCTTCGTGCTTTTCTGGATGTCCATCGAGAGCGTGCTTTACGTAAACAACGGCGTCAGCCGGCGGATGGACGGCGGCTGGAACACAGCTGCCTCCCAGGCCATGCTGACGGAGATTGCCCGGGAGGTGCCCAAGGATACCCTGGCCTACGGAATCGGGCTGCCGCAGATCTATTACGAGCTGGACTGGGATCCCCAGATCCGGCCGACGGACTATCCGGACATGAACGAGGAGAACCGGGAATACATCCGGGCTGCGGTCGCGGAGGCGGATGCGGTCTTTACCTCCAGAAAGCTTATCGATCCGGAAGGGACCGGCGTTCCGGAGAATTTTTCCGTATCCTGGACATATCAGCTGGGACCCTTCGAATACATGTACTGTGTCCGACAGGGTACATGAAAACTGACAGAAATTACATAAATTTTAATAAACCCGATTCCATATTCGTCATAATATGCTAAAATAGAAGAAGCATTGTGGCATCCTGCCGAAGGCGGGAGGCCGCGGCATGAGAAATCATTTATTTAGGAAAGAGAGGTCTGAACATGAGTCAGAACAAAATGTTAGCCATGATCCTGGCAGGTGGTCGTGGAAGCCGTCTGTATGATTTAACGGCCAATATCGCCAAGCCTGCAGTACCGTTCGGCGGCAAGTACCGCATTGTCGATTTCCCGCTTTCCAACTGCGCCAACAGCGGCATCGATGTCGTCGGTGTCCTGACACAGTATGAATCCGTGGATCTGGGCAGCTACGCCGCCAACGCCGGCACATGGGGTCTGGACGTTAGAGGCAGCGGTGTGTACGTCCTCCCGCCGCGTGAAAAGGCCAACGCCGATCTGAACGTCTATCGCGGAACCGCGGACGCCATCACACAGAATATCGACTTCATCGACCGCTTCGCTCCCGAGTACGTGCTGGTCCTTTCCGGTGACCACATTTACAAGATGGATTACGATGCCATGCTGGAGTACCACATCGCCAACAACGCCGATGCCACCATCGCCGTTCGCCCGGTGCCGTGGAAGGAAGCTCCCCGCTTCGGTATCATGAACACGGACGAGAACCTCAACATCGTCGAGTTCGAGGAGAAGCCGGCCAATCCCAAGAGCAACCTGGCTTCCATGGGTATCTACATCTTCACATGGAAGAAGCTCAAGGAACTCCTCCTTGCTGACTCCGTGGATTCCAATTCCAAGCACGACTTCGGCATGAACCTGATTCCTGCCTACCTGAACGGCGGCAGCAAGCTGGTCGCCTACAAGTTCGAAGGCTACTGGAAGGACGTAGGAACCGTCGATTCTCTCTGGGAAGCCAACATGGACCTTCTGGACCCGAACAGCGGTCTGGACCTCTCCCAGGACAACTGGAGAATCTACACAGAGGATGTCTCTGAGATTCCGCAGTACATCGGACCGGACGCCGAAGTGGAAAATGCCTACATCACACAGGGCTGCCGCGTGGAAGGCAAGGTCCATCACTCTGTCCTCTTTACCAGCTCTGAAGTAAAGAAGGACGCCACTGTCATCGATACCGTGCTCATGCCCGGCGCTGTGGTCGAGAGCGGCGCAACTGTTATCCGCGCCCTCATCGCCAACGACGTCGTGATCGGCAAGGGCGCCGTCGTCGGCTCTGCTGACAGTGACAAGATCGAGCTCATCGCTAAGGATGTAAAGGGGGTTGAATAAAGATGGCAAGTGCATTTGGTATTATCACAACGACAGCGAACCGGCTTCATGTTGAGGGTCTCGAGTCCCATCGTCCGGCCGCTTCCTTCTCTGTCCTCGGAAGATATCGTACCGTCGACTTCCCGGTCTGCAACATGACCAACTCCGGGATCGAGCGCATTCAGGTCTATGTCAACCAGAATCCCCGCTCCCTGACCGAGCATCTGGCCGGCCGTCAGTACAACGTCAACTCCAAGACCGGCAAGATCCAGCTCCTCTTCTCCGAGAAGAACACAGCCAACTCCATCTACAATACCGATATCGCGGCCTACTACGACAACCTCAACATCATCAAGAGAATGCACCAGGAATATGTCGTGATCGCGCCCGGCTATATCGTCTATATCCAGAACTACAAGGAGCTTCTTGACAAGCACATCGCCTCCGGCGCTGACGTGACACTGCTGTATCATCCGGTCGACAATGCGGACACCAGCTACCTCCGTCAGAGAGCCCTGACCTTCGATGAGAACGGCCTGGTCTGCAAGATGAACTTCAACAACGGCGGCGACGCCCACAAGAACATCTTCCTGGACACCTTCGTCATGAAGAAGGAGACCTTCCTCAGCCTGATCCAGAAGGCCAAGGACTATGCTTCCTCCTGCACACTGGCCCGCATCGTCGAGAGAGAGGCCGAGAACGGCATGAAGGTAGAAGGCGTCAAGCACGAAGGCTACTTCGCCTGCTTCAGCGATTTCAACGCTTATCATGCAGCCAACCTCGAGATGATCAATCCGGATGTCTTCACCCAGCTCTTCAAGCCGGAATGGCCCATCTACACCATGACCACCGACTCCTGCCCGACCAAGTATTATGAGGGCGCTGTCGTCAAGAATTCCATGATCTCCAACGCCTGCAAGATCGAAGGCACGGTCATCAACTCCGTCATCGGCCGCGGCTGCCATATCGCCAAGGGCGCCTATGTCAAGAATTCTGTCATCCTGGCCCATGTCAATGTGGATGAGAACTCTGTCGTCGAGAACGAAGTCGTCGACAAGTGGGCTCACATCACTGCCAACACGGTCGTCAAGCCTGCTGAAGGCACCATCGGCTATGTCGACAGAGACGACACCATCTGAGCAAGTGTCCCTTAAGGCCCGAAACTGAATCCGTAGCAAAAAATGGGAATCAGGGACGGTTCCTTTTCCCGGTTTCCCCGGAAAACCGGGAAAAGGGGCCGTCCCTGATTCCCGCTTTTTCATAAAAAGGAAAGGAGCGAAGCATGGCCAGATATATTATGGCCCTGGACCAGGGTACCACCAGTTCCAGATGCATATTGTTCGATCATGATGGAAAAATCTGCAGCATGGCCCAGCGGGAGTTCCGCCAGATCTTCCCGAAGCCGGGCTGGGTGGAGCACGACCCGATGGAAATCTGGTCCTCCCAGTTCGGCGTCGCCATGGAGGCCATGGCCCAGATCGGTGCCTCCGCGGACGAAATCGCGGCCATCGGCATCACCAACCAGCGGGAGACGACGATCCTCTGGGACCGCGTGACGGGAAAGCCAGTTTATAACGCCATCGTATGGCAGTGCCGGCGCACGGCGGACATGATCGAGAAGATCGTGGCGGACGGCTATACGGACATGATCCGGGAGAAGACGGGTCTGGTGCCCGATCCTTATTTCTCGGCCAGCAAGATCGCCTGGATCCTTGAAAACGTCCCCGGCGTCCGGGAACGGGCCGAGAAGGGCGAACTCTGCTTCGGCACCGTGGACACCTGGCTTATTTACAACCTGACCAGGCACAAGGTCCATGTGACGGACTACACCAACGCCGCCCGGACCATGCTCTTCAACATCCACACCCTCGCCTGGGACGAGGAGCTCCTGAAGCTCTTCAACATCCCCGCCAGCCTCCTGCCGGATGTCAAGCCCTCCAGTACGGTTTACGGCCACACCGACGAGGCCATCCTTGGCGGCGAGATCCCCATCTCCGGCGCGGCGGGCGACCAGCAGTCGGCCCTCTTCGGCCAGACCTGCTTCGAAAAGGGTATGGCTAAGAACACCTACGGCACAGGGTGCTTTATGCTGATGAACATCGGTACAAAGCCCATCTTCCCGAATAACGGCCTCCTTACCACGATTGCCTGGGGTCTGGACGGAAAGGTTGAGTACGCTCTCGAGGGTTCCGTATTCGTTGCAGGAGCGGCTATACAGTGGCTCCGGGGCGAGGGCCAGCCTCTTGACCACTCTCCGGCT
>CAMONF010000160.1 GCA_946620335.1 uncultured Clostridia bacterium | reverse complement strand
GAGACAGAGGGACGGAAAACTGGGAATCAGGGACGGTTCCTTTTCCCACTTTTCGCTTGCGAAAAGTGGGAAAAGGAACCGTCCCTGATTCCCAGTTTTCCGTCCCTGATTCTAGTTCGTCCCCGATTCCCTTGTTTTACCCCTTCCCAGATATGAAAAGACTATAAAGAAAGATGAAAAAGCCTCCTCAATCTGCTATAATAGGAACACTGCTTCCAGGAAGCACAGAAAGCATCGAAAGGAGAAAGCATGAAAAAGAGAGACATCAGAACTTTCCTGCTCACGGCAGCTTTGACTTTCAGCATGATTGGCGGTCAGGCGGCGCCTGTTTTGGCAGCCGACCTGCCTGCTTTGGAGACTGCCGCTGTGGCGGGGGAAAATGAAGACCAGGAAGCCTTGGCCGCCACCTCGCCTGAGGCCGCAGTGGAAGACGTCCTGACAGATGGCGCGGACAATGCGGAGAATCCTGCCGGCGGTGAGACCGGATCCGCGGAAGAGACCACCCAGACCGGTACGGACGGGGAGAATACCCAGACCGGCAGTGAAGCCGGCAATGAAGGGGAGACTGCCCAGACCGGCGCTGAGGGGGAGAACCCCCAGAGCGGATCAGAGAACGAGAATCAGGATGCCGGCGGTGAGGCCGGCACCGGAGCCCAGGATGACCAGTCCGGCAGCGAGGCCGGCAAGGGAAAGGAACCGGCGGAAGAGAACGGCGGTGCCTCTGCCGGTGAGGAGACTCCGGAAGAGAGCGGCAAAACGGGGGAGCAGGATGCTTCCGGCAGCGGAGAAGCACTCCCCGCTGAAGAGAGTGCGGATCCCCTTCCCGAGGAGTCGACGGAGCTGGAAACGGCCGATGTGACTCCGACGGCAACGCCCACCGCGACCCCGACTCCGACAGCAACCCCGGCCGCTGAGGTCCTGCCGGCTCCGGTATTAAAGAACGTCGTCAATAAGCCCGGCGGTGTCCTTGTGATCTGGAAGAAGGTCCCCGGCGCGGTGACCTACCGGGTCTACAGAAAGACCGGCAGCGGAAAGTGGACAAAGCTCGGCGACACCACCGAAACCAACTTTGTGGACACCGAAGCCGTCTCCGGCACCACCTACAACTACACGGTGCGCTGCCTCAAGGTCGGAAAGACTTACAAGACGAGCTCGTACGACAAGACGGGGCTTTCCATCATGCGTCTGTCCCAGCCTGTCCTCGCCCTGTCCAATTCGGCCGACGGCGTCAAGGTCCACTGGCTTGCCGTCGAGGGTGCTACGCAGTATTATGTGTACCGTCAGAAGGACGACGGCAGATGGGAGACCATTGCCAAGACCGCTGACCGCATCTATACGGACAAGGCGGCCGAATCCGGGAAGACCTTTGTCTACACTGTCCGTGCCGTCGGCAAATCTGCCGCAGGCAAGACCTGCAAGAGCTCTTACCTGGCTTCCGGCGAATCCATTGTTTACCTGGCGAGGCCCGTGGTCAAGACGAACATCCGGGGCACCCAGGTGACAGTCAGCTGGGACGCTGTCCCCGGCGCGACGGCCTACCGCGTCATGCGGAAGGCTTCCGGCGGCAAGTGGAAGAAGCTGGCCGATGTCACCGACGCGACCAGCTACATCGACAAGACCGTCAAAGCCGGGGAGACCTGGCAGTACAGCGTGCGCTGCTTAAAGCCGGTCATGAGCGCCTACGACACCAAGACCACCAAGGTCACGGTCATGGCCCTGCCGAAAATGAATGACCTGATGAACAGCGCCGACGGCATCACGATCTCCTGGGAGAAGGTCACGGGCGCGACCGCCTACCGGATCTACCGCAAGGTGGGTAAGGGCAAGTGGAAGCTACTGGCCGACGTTCCGGAGCTCACCTACGTGGACAAGAAGGCGCCTACGGGCTCCATCCTCTACTATAAGGTGCGGGGCAAGAGCGAAGCAGGCCTGGGCATTCTCACCTCGAAGGATTACAAGGCCGTCACAAGGATCGCCTTTGACAGCAACTGGACCTACGCCAGCAACAGCAAGATCTCTTCCGGCATAGCAGCCATTTACCGGGCTCCCAAGGCTGTGCGCAAAGGCATCGTGGTATGCATCAACGCAGGCCACGGCACCAAGGGCGGCACCAAGGTCAAGACCTATTGCCATCCGGACGGCACCCCCAAGGTGACGGACGGCACGACCGGCGAGGGCGCCATCTTTGCTTACGCGGTCTCCACGGGCACCGACATGCAGGACGGCACGGAGGAGGCAGCCGCCAACCTCAAGGTGGCTCTGATCACCAAGAAGCTCCTTCTTGAGAAGGGTTACGATGTCCTCATGATCCGCGACAGCGACGACGTGCAGCTGGACAATGTGGCCCGGACCCTCATAGCCAATGCCTACGCCGACTGCCATATCGCCATCCATTACGACTATACCACCACCGACAAGGGCGCCTTCTACATGAGCGTGCCCGAAATCAAGTCCTACCGGAATATGGAGCCGGTCAAGTCCCACTGGAAGCAGCACCACGCGCTTGGGGATGCTGTCATTTCCGGCCTTAAGGCCTCCGGCGTCAAGATCTGCGGCGACGGGGCCATGGAATCCGACCTGACCCAGACCTCCTACTCCACCATTCCCTCCATCGACCTGGAGGTAGGCGACGAGGCTTCCCCGCTGACCGACGAGATGCGCGGAAAGCTGGCTGCCGGTATCCTGGCCGGTCTGGACAAGTTTTTCGCATGATATTATAATAATGGCAACGTGCCGGGTGTGCCGTGTCTTTGGCGCGGACATCCGGCACTTTTTTTAAATGAAAACCCGGCAAAAGGGGACGGCGGGCAAGTGGCTGCCCCGCACCGAAGTCCCGCCCTTTCTCTTATGTGGTGCGGCGGGCAGTTCAGGTGAAGGCGACTTTCAGAAAAGGTCGTGCGCCTGCGAAGGAAGGGACGAATAATGACTGGAGCCGCGGTACCGGCTCCTTCTTTACCAAGGAGGGATCTGCGAAATGTATGAAAAGGGAATGAAGACCGTCAGCGAGTCCAGGGCTGAGTCCACCCACGCCCTGCGCTATCCGGATATCAACGGCCAGGGCCGGCTCTTCGGCGGCCGGCTGCTGGAGTGGATCGACGAGATTGCCGGCATCGCTGCCATGCGCCACGCGGGCATGAACGTGGCCACCGTCTCCATCGAGCACCTGGAGTTCAAGAAGCCTGCCTATCTGAACGACACCCTGGTCATGATCGCCAACGTGACCCACGTGGGTCGGACTTCCATCGAGGTCCGCGTGGACACCTACCTGGAGGACCGGGAGAGCGGCATGCGTCGGTCCATCAACCGGGCCTTCCTGACCGAGGTCTGCATCGATGAAAATGAAAAGCCCGTCCCCTGCCCCTACGGCCTCAAGATCGAGACCGTCTCCGAGCAGGCCCGCTGGGAGGGCGCCGAGAAGAGGATCGCCATCCGCAGGCAGGCGCAGAGGGAAGGCTTCTAAAGCGGAAGGCATTAAGAGCGGGTGGATCTTTTCGGGAAACGGTTTCTCGAGGAATGGGCGGCTTTACCCGCGGGCGGGGATGGAGCACCGCCTGAGAGACGTGTGAAGTTCTGAGGCCCTTGCGGACCATAAAGTTTATGAGAATTTAACAGAGATGACACTAATCTTTTAAAGTAAATCTGCTATAATAATTTTTAGTGTTCAAATAGGATTTCTCCGGCATTTTTGCCGGATATGACGGAAGGAGATCAGTATGCCTCTGCAGGATTATGAGAAGAGACACTTGAGTCAGGTCAGAAGGCTTGCGCCGGAATGTGTTGTCATTTTAAAGAAGAACGGCGACTTTCCGCTGAAGCAGGCGGGCGAAATTGCTCTCTACGGAAGCGGTGCCCGGAAGACCATCAAGGGCGGCACCGGTTCAGGGGACGTAAACTCCCGGTTCAACATCAGTATAGAACAGGGCCTTGAGAAGGCCGGCTTCAAGGTCACTACGGGCGCCTGGCTGGACCGGTATGACGCCGTCATCGAGGAGGCCCACAAGGCTTTCATCGCCGACATCAAGGCTAAGGCAAAGGCAAACCACACCAACGCGCTCATGGCCGGTATGGGCGCTGTCATGAGCGAGCCGGAGTATGAGTTCCCCCTCGATGGGGACGGCGACACCGCCATCTATGTGCTGGGCCGCATTTCCGGCGAGGGCAATGACAGAAAGCCGGAGAAGGGCGACATCTGCCTGTCCGACACCGAGGTCAGGGATATTCTGGCCTGCAAGGAGAAATACGCCCATTTCATGCTGGTCCTCAACGTGGGCGGCGTGGTGGACCTGACGCCCGTGCTGGACGTTGAGAATATCCTCTACCTGTCCCAGCTGGGTTCTGTCACGGGCGACGTCCTGGCGGACATCGTGCTCGGCAAGCGCTATCCCTCCGGCAAGCTGGCCTCCACCTGGAGCGCCTGGGAGGACTATGCCACCATCGGGGACTTCGGCGACCCCAACGATACCAACTACAAGGAAGGCGTCTACGTCGGTTACCGCTATTTTGACAGCATCGGCAAAAAGGCCCTCTTCCCCTTCGGCTTCGGCCTTTCCTATACGGAATTCACCTCTGAGGTCACCTCTGTTTTCCTGGAGGGGACCCAGGTGAGGATCACCGCTTCGGTGACCAACACCGGCGCCTTCCCGGGCAAGGAGATCCTGCAGGCCTACGTTACCTGCCCCTGGGGCACCCTGGACCAGCCTTACCAGAAGCTGGCCGGCTTCGGCAAGACGGCGGAGCTGGCGCCGGGCGAGATGGGGGAGGTCTGCATTTCCTTCAGGCTGGAGGATCTGGCTTCCTACGACGAAGCCAAGGCGGCCTATGTGCTGGAGAAGGGCAACTATATTGTAAGAGTCGGTACGAGCAGCGCTGATACGGAGAAAGCCGCTGTCATCAGCCTGCCCGAGGACATCCTGGTACGCCCGCTCAAGAATGTCGGCGGCAATCCGGGCTTTGAGGACTGGAAGCCGGAGAACACCTGGGCAGATGAAGACCTGACCGGCGTCGAGGTCATCGAAGCCGATCCGGCAGCCTTCGCGGCCATCGAGTGGCCCGAGAGCAAGGCTCCGAGGGCATCGGCCCGGGCCTGCGTGAAGGACCTCTCCAACGAAGACCTGGTCTACCTGACCATCGGCAGCTTCGGCGCCGGCGGCGTCCTCTCTGTCATCGGCAGCGCCTCCTCCCGCGTGGCTGGCGCGGCCGGCGAGACCACGGACAAGATCAGCGGCGTGCCCGCCGTCGTCATGGCGGACGGCCCTGCCGGCCTGCGTCTCAGCAAGGAGTACACCATCGGCAAGGACGGCAAGGCCAAGTCCATCGGATCCGCCCTGCCGGCAGGCATGGACGAGCTTATGCCGGGCCCCATGGTCGCCCTCCTGAACCTGACCGCCAGACCCGGCCGCAACGATATCGTGCTCAATCAGTTCTGCACATCCATCCCCATCGGCACCGCTCTGGCCATGAGCTGGAATCCCGAGGTCTGCGAGGCCTGCGGCGACATCGTCGGCAGGGAGATGGAGCGCTTCGGTGTCCACCTCTGGCTGGCCCCGGCCTTCAACATCCACAGGAGCCCCCTGTGCGGCCGCAACTTTGAGTACTGCTCTGAGGACCCGATGATCGGCGGCCTGGTCGGCGCGGCCATCACCAAGGGTGTCCAGAAGCATCCGGGCAGAGGCACCACCATCAAGCATTTCTTCTGCAACAACCAGGAGACCAACCGCTACATGTCCAACACCCATGTATCCGAGCGTGCTCTCCGCGAAATCTATCTGAAGGGCTTTGAGATCTGCATCCGCGAGTCCGCGCCGGCAGCCCTCATGACCTCCTACAACCTGGTAAATGGAACCCATACCTCCGAGCGCGGCGACATCATCAAGGGCGTCCTCCGCGACGAGTGGGGTTATCGCGGCCTTGTCATGACCGACTGGGTCATCAGCATGATGAGCAACAAGGACAGCGTTTACCGGATGGCCAAGGCTGCCCCGACCATCAAGGCCGGCAACGACGTCTTCATGCCGGGCAGCAGCAGCGACTACAAGAACGTTCTGACCGCCCTTCAGGGCAAGAATCCGGAGTTCAGCCTGACCCGCGAGGAGGTCGAATTCTGCGCGGCCAGGGTCGTGGAGACGGCCTGGGCCCTTGCCGGAAAGCCCTGACAGGCATTTTTCTGAGAAACCATGGGCGGCTCCCCGGGGGGAGCCCCCAGCCATGCAACTGAATGAGGGAAGGTCCTGCGTGTGCAGGGCCTTCATTTTCCGCTGTCATCTTTTATAGTAAGGAAATAAGCATGAAGATTAAAAAGAAGTGGCCTTTTGTCCTGGCCGCCTTAGTGGTGGCCGGCGTGGGCGTGCGGACTGCTGTCAGCCGGGCGACCCAGGAGGCGGTCCAGACGATTCAGGCTATGAACGTCATGTCCGAGGTGGCGGAGACCGGTGATATTGCCAAGACCGTCACCGGTACGGGAAGCCTGGCCAAGGTCAATTCCGAGGAAGTGATCACCCGCGTCGGGCTGATAACGGAGAAAGTCTTCGTCAAGGAGGGAGATTATGTGGAGGAGGGGACGCCGATCGCCTCCTACACTGAGCTGTCCATCCAGACGGAGCTTCTTGCCGTGCGCAAAAATATTGCCGCCAAGAAGAAGGAGATCGATGAACTGGACAAGGAGGGCGAGGAGTACGAGCTGGAAAAGAGCGTGGCGGAGGGAGAGCTGAATACCCTTAGAAAAAGCCAGGCGGAGCTCGAGAAGCTCCTTAAGGACCCGGTCCTCAAGTCCGATGTGGCCGGCGTCATCGAGACGGTCAACCTCAAGGCGGGCGAGAAGATCGTCAAGAACAGCTACAGCGGCACGTCCGCCGCGTCGACAGCGGATATATCTGCTGCTTTCCCGGCCGCTTTTGCCCAGATGAGCGCGGCCATGGACCAGGCGGAGGGGCCGGTGGTCTCTGCGGACGGCTATCACGTGTCCGTAGGCGGCATTCGGACCGGTACCGCCATAGTGGCGGAAGAGGAGGGCGGCATCTGCCAGCTCTCTGCACGGCAGATGCGTGGAGTTTCGGCTGCTTCCGGCTATGCCGGGACAGCCTATATGCGCGCCACTGTACCTTCCGGCGAGATCCAGGAGGCGGAAGATGGTGGTCTGGCTTCGGAGGCGGAAAATGACAACCCGGATCCGGAGACGGAGGCATCGAATCCTACCCTCGCGGTCCTTGAAGCCCAGGGCATCGATATCGGGGACGGGTCAGCGCTGAGCGGCCTGTGCGCAGTTGCGGTCCCGGCCGAGGGAAATGCCCCGCAGACTGAGATCGCAATGGCGGAAGGGCAGACGCTCATTGAGGAGCCTGTCACGGTGACCTGGTCGCCGGATGTGGACGGCACGTTTGCCGGCGGGACAGTTTACACTGCTACGATCACGCTGCGCGCCGCGGGAGAAAACTATTTCTATTCAACTGCTGCTCCGGAGGCCATCGTGGTGGCTGTGCCAGGCGCTGCCGGCACCACCTGGAGCGTTGGGGACGAGCTGGAGACGGGCAAATACGGTTCCGTCACGGTCACGGCTGTCTATCCCATGACTGCGGAGGCCGCCCAGACGCTCCCGACGGAGGAGCCGACGCCGACGGAGGAGCCTGAAGAACCTGCCCCGACGGAGGAACCGGCAGAGCCAACACCGACGGAAGAGCCTGAGGAGCCGACGCCGACGGAAGAGCCTGAGGAGCCGACGCCGACGGAGGAGCCTGAGGAGCCAACGCCGACGGAGGAGCCTGTAGAGCCGACGCCGGCCGGAGGAACGGAGACTCCGACGCAGCCGGCCACGCCGACCCCGGACTGGGGAGACCTGTTCCCGACACCGCCCGGCACCAATCCCTTCCCTGCCTTTGACGGCGATCTCACGCCGGAACAGATGCAGGTCATCGTTGACTACCTGCGGACGCTGACGCCCGATGAGCTGGAGAAGCTCCTCGAGCAGGCCGGCGCGGGAAATATAGACCTGGACAATCTTGATATCAATGACACTCTCCTGGAGCGCCTGATCAGTGGCCTCGGCGCGGATTCTCTGGTGAACCTGCTTCAGAATGTGACGGATTCCCTTTCCACGAGCATTCCTGACCTTGTCAAGTCGCTGTCCGGCCTCCTTGGCGCGGGCGGACTGACCGGAGGCGGCTCCGGCGCCGATCTTTCCTCCCTTATGGGCGGCTCGGGCGCTGACCTTTCCTCCCTCATGGGCGGCGGTTCCGGCTTCGACCTCTCCGCCCTGACCGGCGGAGCCTCAGGGATGGACCTTTCCGGTCTCACCGGAGCGGCTTCCTCTGTGGACCTGGTGGGGTCCGGCAGCTACAACCCGGACTATACGGCGGCCGTCACCATTCTGCCCGGCTCCCTGGCGGTCCTCAGCATCAATGTCGATGAACTGGATATCAACGCCCTGACTGTAGGGCAGGAGGCGGTGATCACCCTGGATGCCCTGGAGGGGCAGGAGTTCGAGGGCGTGATCACAGACATTGCGGACGAGGCAGTTTCCGGCACAGGCAGCGCACGCTTCCCGGTGGAACTGCTGCTGGTCAAGACGGATGAAATGAAATACGGGATGAGCGCCTCGGCGGTCATTACGGTAAGCGAGTCCAAGGGGACGGTCCTCATTTCCCTGGATGCCCTGCAGAGCGAGAACGGGCAGTCCTGCGTGTACACAGACCTGGACGAGAACGGCGAGCCTTCGGGCCTCACGCCGGTCGAGACCGGCCTGTCCAACGGGACCAAGGTGGAAATCGTGAGCGGGCTCAGCTCCGGGACGACCGTCTACTACAAGTCCAATGCGGGCAATGGCTTCCCCTTTGGCAGGGGGCAGAGTGAAAGCGAGGACGAGGCATGATCATTTTTCGCGACGTCTCGCGGATATACCGGATGGGCGACACGGAGCTGCGGGCTCTGGACCACGCCAATATGCATATCCGCGCGGGCGAGTTCGTCAGCATCATCGGGCCCTCCGGCAGCGGTAAGTCCACGCTCATGAACATCATGGGGTGCCTGGACCTGGCCGACGAGGGGGAGTACTACCTGGACGGACAGGAAATCAGGCGGTATTCCGAGGACCAGCTGGCGAAGATCCGAAATAAGAAGATTGGGTTCATTTTCCAGAATTTCAACCTGATCGGGCGGATGGACGCCTACGACAACGTGGCGCTGCCGCTG
>CAMONF010000159.1 GCA_946620335.1 uncultured Clostridia bacterium | reverse complement strand
TACCACTTTCCCTCCTCTGAAGAGAGGGAAAAGCAAACGTCCCTGATTCCCACTTCTCACTTCTGTATGATCTCAAGAACCAGATCATAGTAGGCCGCATAGTCCAACTCCAGCTGGTAAAAGCCCGCTGCCAGGGCATCCTCGGCGCTGCTGAACCCGTATCCCGCGAGATTGGCCAGGACCTTGGCCTTGAATTCCTCCGAGTCGGCGGTGATGCCCTCCGCCGCGCAGATGGCCATATTGGTGAGGAGGGTCCGGGCCCGGGACCGGATGAAATCCTCGCGGGAGGCGCCCAGGGCCTTGTAATACTCCTCCTCCGAGACGCCCGACCCGGCTGCGCTCGCGTCGAAATATTCCTCCACCTCCCGATAGACGTCGGCGGGGTAGGAGCGGACCGTGGACTGATTGATGACTTGATTTACGTAGTGGATGGGAGAGAGGGGCATGATGGAGTTGACGGTGACCTCGAAGGTCCCCTCCTTGTCGGCCAGGTGCTGGGGATATGTGCTCGGGAAGGTCACTGTGACTGTGATCTGGTCACCCTTTTTGGCCCCGATGAGCTGGTCCTCGAAGCCTTCGATGAAATCGCCGGAGCCGATGGTCAGCTCGTAGCCCTTGGCGGACCCGCCGTCGAAGGCGTTTCCGTCCACGTAGCCGGTGAAGTCAATATTGACACAGTTGCCCTCCTGGACGACGGCGTCCTCGGGGGCTTCCTTGACGAAGTCTTTGTAGTCTGTGAGGAGAATGAAATCCGCGGCGCCCTCCGGTGTGAAGGATGCCTCCGAGATTTCAGCGTCGTCGATGACGACTCCGTCCACGATCGTCGGCTGGGGAGCGGGGACCTCGCCGCTGCCCTCGGCTTCGCTTTGGCCGCTGCCGCAGCCGCCAAGGAGGAGCAGGACGGTCAGGAGGAGGGGAAGGTATTTATTTCTCATGGCTTGTATTTCCTTTCTGGATCTTTCCTAATCATAAGGCACTTTCGGCGTTTTCGCAAGGCGGGCGGGAATGCCATCTGAGGCGTGATTCAGAGGATGGGTCAATTTCTGCCATCTTGCGAAGGACGGGACAATGTAGACGATACTTGCGCTGGCTCGGGGACCTACCGGAGTCCTGCCTTTCTTCGGAGGATGGGGCGATGCCGATGATACCAAACCCGGTTCGGAGGTTGAACAGCTACCTTTACTTTTACCGATATCTGGGGTATGATTATTTTTGTATAGACTTTTTTGACTGCCACCGCGTCGCTCGATTCGGCGGTCAACAGATAAATGAAAATAGGAGGATTCTTATGAACTGGGATAGTTATACTTTAAAAACCATGGCGAAGAACGCCCTCCGCGGTTCCTACTGGAAGGCTGTGTTCGTCAGCATCCTGTTGGGAATCGGGACGGGCATCGCCTCCGGCAACGGCGCAAGGAACGGCTATGAGGCAGGCTATGACGCCGCCTACGGCTATACACCGGAGCAGATCACTCTGGCCGGCGGGGCAATAACGATTACGCTGGTCGCCGGCGCCTGCTTTGCCCTGGCTCTTAAGATTTTCCTTCTCAATCCCCTGGAAGTGGGCTGCCGCAAGTACATGATTGAAGGCCTCTACCATGAGACCGATTTTGGCGTGCTGGGCACCGGCTTCAGCCGCAACTACTGGAATGTGGTGGCCGGCATGTTCTTCAGGGACCTCTACGTCTTCCTCTGGTCTCTCCTTCTCATCATTCCCGGCCTCATCAAGGAATATGAATACCGGATGGTGCCCTACATACTGGCCGAGGACCCGGACGTTGCGCCGAACGATGCGCTGCGCATTTCCAAGGAAATGATGTACGGCGATAAAATGAACGCCCTCATCTTTGACCTCTCCTTCATCGGCTGGGTCTTCCTCACCATCTTCACCTGCGGCCTGGTGGGCATTTTCTACTACAGCCCCTACTACAACCTTTCCTGCTCGGCGCTCTACCACGCCCTCAAGGACAAGTACTTCAAGAACCGGATCCCGACCACCGAGGGCTGACGGAAGCCTTCGGGAGGAAAGCGTCTTATATCGCAGAAGAGGAGGAAGCCGCCGACAGTGCATGGCAGCCCCTTTTCCGGCAATGAATCCGCCGCCGGCATATGGCCGATGCGGCGGATCATTTTCTTCCCCTGGTTGGTATATGAAGGGATAGCTTGACTTTAAAACCGCCTTGGGCGTATACTGTCACGCAGACAGGCAAAGACCTGACCGTGGCCGGTACCCAAGTCCGGACCGCCTCCGAGGCCGATTGTTTCCGCAGTCGCGCTTACGGCCTTCCCATAGGGATATGTGAAGTCGGTCGAGTAAATTTTCAGGAGATACAATATGCAGATCTACGAGGAACTCAAAGCAAGAGGCCTGATCGCCCAGGTCACCAACGAGGATGAAGTCCGCGACATGTTAAATAACGGCAAGGCGGTCTTCTACATCGGCTTCGACCCGACGGCGGACAGCCTGCACGTCGGCCATTTCATGGCCCTCTGCCTCATGAAGAGGCTCCAGATGGCGGGAAATAAACCCATTGCCCTTCTGGGCGGCGGCACCGGCATGATCGGTGACCCCTCCGGCCGCACAGACCTGAGAAAGGTCCTGACCAAGGAGGATATCCAGCACAACATCGACTGCTTCAAGGTACAGATGAGCCGCTTCATCGACTTCTCCGATGGCAAGGCCCTCATGGTCAACAACGCGGACTGGCTGCTGGACCTCAACTACGTCGTCTTCCTCCGCGAGGTCGGTTCTCATTTCTCCGTCAACAACATGC
>CAMONF010000158.1 GCA_946620335.1 uncultured Clostridia bacterium | reverse complement strand
GGTTATGTCAAGAACGGCGTCATTCAGACAGACAAGTTCATCAGCGACGGCCAGTGGTATGTCGACAAGAACGGCTACAACTACACCGGCTGGAAGAAGGATGGAAAATATTACTTCTATTACAATGGGTCTGAGGGCAAGGTCAACGACACGAGACCTTATCTGAGCGACCTCTTCGGCACCAAGACGAGTAAGTACGGCGGCTATACCTGCCCTGACTGCGAATACTATATCGTAATCGATGTATCTTACCCCTGCATGGCCACGGTTTATACAACCTATCCGGGCACGTCGGGCCATAACCTTCCGGTCTTCGCCTGGCTGGTATCTCCCGGTACCACTGAGACACCTACCGATCCAGGCTCACGACTGACCGGCGGTAACCAGAGGTGGAAATCACTGATGGGTCCGTCCTGGGGTCAGTATTCGACGGAAGCTTTGCTCTACACATATCCGCCAGGAACCAGCGGTGAAGCCGGTTTGGCCTGGGTATGCAACGGTGAGTACTTCCATTCTGTCGCCTGTACTGAAGATAACACTTACAACCTGAACCCCGGTACTTACAACCTCCTCGGTACCAGACAGTCTCACGGCTGCATCCGTTGCCCTGTCAGATATTCCTACTGGGTCTATGAGTACGTGACCTACGGTTCCGGCATGTACGTCGGTTCCGACTGCGCAAGACCTCTGGTCCATGTTCCGATTCCCTACGCCATCGGCAGAATCGATCCGACCGACCCCAATTACACAGGCAACTGGGGCTACACGGACAGCAAGAACTATGTCGGCGGCTACTGGAGCGGTTATATCAACAGGTAAGCCCTTCCGGCATCAGCAGTAAAAAATGAAATCACCCCGCTTTTCCCTACAGGGATCAGCGGGGTGATTCTTTTATTTACCGGTCGACTTGAGAATCCGGTCTCCGATTTATTATCCACAAATGAAAAGTGGACAGGGGAGACGATCTCCTCTGTCCAAGCATGTCACAATAAAGGAAATTCATCCCCGGAGGGGATGAGGGGTGAGAAAAATATCTTCGCTATCCGATGGCCATCCTGCAATGGTCTCGGAGGGAAAAGTGGGAATCAGGAACAACCTCTTTCCCTTCTTTCCAGAGAAAAGTGGGAATCAAGGAAGATTCCTTTTCCTTCTTTCCAGAGAAAAGTGGAAATCAGGGACGGTTCCTTTTCCCTCTTTTCGGAGAAAAGTGGGAAAAGGAACCGTCCCTGATTCCCACTTTTCGTCACGTACAATTACAGCTCTACCTTGAACTCAGCAGAACCTTCGCCGTTCACGACATAGTAAGCAGCGTTCTCTTCGGGCTTGACATAGACTTCGAAGGTCTTGATCTCAGCATCCGCATGGGCTGCCTTGTAGGCATCCATGGCCTTGGCAACGACTTCCTTGGCGGCGGCCTGCTTGCCCATGTACTCGACAAAGACGTTGACTGTCGGCTCAGCCTTCTTGGCCGGCTTCTTAGCGGCGGTCTTTCTGGTGGTGGTCTTCTTCACTTCCTTGACAACTTCCTCAGCCTTGTCGGTGACGTCCTTGACGGTCTCCTCGGCGACGGCCTTAACTTCTTCTACGTTGACAACTGCTTTCTTTCTTGCTGCCATTTTTCATTTCCTCCCAAATTAGTTCATGTATGGCGGCCTCTCTAGGCCAATGTTATTTATTATCGCTTGATGATATTTTTCTCGTGGGACCTTCTGTCAAATCGAATGCTGCGTATCATGTCCCATTGCCGGGTATTATAAATCCGTTTATCGTATTTGTCAAATTTTTCCTTGAAAAACTGGTAAAAATTCAGTTCCTGCAGTCTCCGTCATAGGGAATAAGTATCCACACAGGGGGAGGTCGTCGCTGTGTATGAACAGCTGGCCGAG
Source organism: uncultured Clostridia bacterium (assembly GCA_946620335.1). Lineage (GTDB taxonomy): Bacteria > Bacillota > Clostridia > Lachnospirales > Lachnospiraceae > Chordicoccus. Next base: position 8,182 of record CAMONF010000158.1, on the reverse strand, counting down.
GAGAACAAAAAATGTCTTCCTGTCCCGGGAGGTCGGCGGAACGGCTGTCTTGCCTAACATTTGCACTATGGAGTATAATCATTGTATTGCATTGAATGTGCACCGGGATCCGCAGCCGGATCCCATAGAAATGTAGGAGATACGAGGATGGAACTCAAAGTCAGAAGGGCAGCCTTCAAAGATATTCCCCGGATCCAGGCCCTGCTCCACCAGGTGGAAGAGGTCCACAGGCAGGGCCGGCCGGATCTGTTTCTCGATAACGCCGTTAAGTACACCGATGGCCAGCTGGAGGTGCTGATCGCCGACGACACCCGCCCCATATTTGTGGCGGCGGATGAGCGGGATGAAGTGGCCGGTTATGGTTTCTGTATGGTGACCGACTACACCGGCAGCAACTACATGCATCCGATCAAGGAGCTGTACATTGATGATCTCTGCGTCGATGAGACCTACAGGCGGCAGGGAGTGGGCCAGATCATCTATGACCATATTGTCGATTACGCGAGGGAGATCGGATGTTATCATTTGACACTGAACGTCTGGGCCTGCAATCCCTCGGCCATGAAGTTTTACGAAAAGCAGGGCATGCAGATGCTCAAGAAGGAGATGGAGGTCCTGCTCTGACAGCCGTTCGCCATGGAAAATGAGAACAAGACGCCCTCTTACACCTATATACTCAGATGCGCCGACGGAACTTACTATACAGGCTGGACCAATCATCTGGAGGAACGGGTGAAGACCCACAATGCGGGAAAGGGCGCCCGCTATACCAGACCCCGCCGTCCTGTGACACTGGTCTACTATGAGACTTTCTACACCAAGGAGGAGGCCATGTCCAGGGAATTTGCCATCAAGCGCCTGAAACGACAGGAAAAACAGAAGCTGGTCGACAGCTTTTCGATGGGTGATTGACGAGAAAAAGGGAGGCATTATGAACAGCAGCGAAGAAATTTATGTGATTGGCCACAAGAATCCGGATACGGACTCCATTTGCGCAGCTATCTCTTACGCTTATCTCAAGAATGCCATTAGCCGGAGCAGGCGGTATGTGCCGCGCCGGGCCGGGCAGATCAATGAGGAGACGGAGTATGTCCTGAAGTTTTTCCATATGGATCCCCCTGATTACATGCCCAACGTAGGCCACCAGGTCAGCGATATGAGCATCGAGGACACGGAGGGGGCCCCCACGGACGTCACGGTACGCATCGCCTGGGAATATATGAAGGAGAGCGGTACCGTCACGCTGCCGGTCATGAGCGAGGACGGGTCGGTCCAGGGACTTCTGACGGTGGACGATATCGCGGACTACTTCATGGACTCCTACAATAAGACCATTCTGGCCGAGGCCAGGACCAAATTTTATGATATCGCGGAGACGGTCAACGGGACCGTGGTGGCCGGCAATGCCCACGGATGCCTGGTTCGGGGCAAGATCATGGTCGGAGCTTCCATGGCCGAGAAGCTGGCGCAATATATGGAGCAGGACGACCTGGTCATCCTGAGCGACCGGGAGGATACCCAGCGGGCAGCCATCGAGGGCGGTGCCAGCTGCATCGTGGTCTGCATGACGGACGACGTGTCAGAAGAGATCAAGGCTCTGGCGGAGGAGAAGCAGTGCATCGTCATCTGCACCCGGTTCGATACTTTCATCGTAGCCCGGCTCATCAGCCAGGCCATACCGGCCAGCTTCCTCATCCGGGACCAGGAGCTGCCCACCTTCCGCCTGGATGACTTTGTGGATGATATCCGCGAAAAGATGGGTAAATCTCCGCTCCACGATTTCCCTGTCGTCGATTACCGCGGGCAGTATGTGGGCATGATTTCCCGCAGAAGTCTCATCAACGTCAAGCCAAAGAAGGTCATTTTGGTGGACCACACGGAAAAGTCCCAGGCTGTGGACAACCTGGAGCAGGCCCAGATCCTTGAGATTGTGGACCACCACCGGATCGGCACCGTGGAGACCATGCAGCCCGTCTTCTTCCGGGGCGAGCCCGTGGGCTGCACCTGCACCATCCTCTTCAACATGTTCCGGGAGATGAACGTCAAAATTCCCAGGGATATCGCGGGGCTCATGATGTCGGCTATTATTTCCGATACCCTCCTCTACCGGTCGCCTACCTGCACCACGCGGGATATTGAAGCCGGCAATGCCCTGGCTGCCATCGCGGGTGTGGATATTGAAAAGTATGCCAAGGCCATGTTCAGGGCCGGCAGCAACCTGGAGGGCAAGTCCCCGGACGAAATCCTCCACCAGGATTTCAAGAAATTTATCTTCGGCGAGACTGTCATGGGCGTAGGCCAGATCAGCTCCATGGACGGTGCCGAGCTGGCTGCCATCGCCGAGAAGATCCTGCCCCAGATGGAGAAGGAGTCCTTAAAGAGCAACATGCAGATGGTATTCTTCATGCTGACGGACATTTTGTCCGAGGATACGGTCCTTCTGACCTATGGCAAGGGAAGCGAGCAGTTGGTGAGCGATGCCTTCGGAAAGCCGGTGGAAAACAACCGGGCTCTCCTCAAGGGCGTCGTTTCCCGCAAGAAGCAGTTGATCCCGTCCTTCATGACGGCCCTTCAGAGCTGAGGAAGGCATATGGCAAAGACAGAGTGGAAGGCCGGCAACATGCTCTACCCGCTGCCGGCCGTGCTGGTGACATCCAAGAGCGGGGATGGCGTGCCCGATGTGTGCACGGTGGCCTGGTGCGGCACAGTCTGCACCAACCCGCCCATGCTGAGCATTTCCCTGCGGCCGTCCAGAAAGACTTACGAGAATATCATGGCGACCGGCGTCTTCGTGGTGAACGTACCTGGCGAGGACCTGGCCCGTGCGACTGACTACTGCGGCGTCCGCAGCGGGAAAAATGAAGACAAGTTCAAAGCTATGAATCTCACCGTAGAGACAGCGCCTCACACAGATTGCCCTATGCTGGCGGAGGCGCCTGTCTCCATTGAGTGCAAGGTCAATAAGACTGAGGAGCTGGGATCCCACACCATGTTCATCGCCGATGTGCTGGCGGTGCATGTGGAGGAGTCGTTTGTGGACGAGCAGGGAGGTTTTCATTTCTCGGATTGTCGGCCGCTGGTGTACAGCCACGGGGAATATTGCGGGCTTGGAAAGTCCCATGGGACCTTTGGATGGAGCGTGCGGAAGAAAAAAGGGCCATCTCTTATGAAAAAAGGGAGAAAAAAGCGGAAAGATTACGAAAACTTTCATTAAGGACAGAAGTCATTTACAAAAAGGCTTTTTTAAGCTATTATATAGGGGTGTTCACTATTGCGCTTTTTTTTCAAATATGTTAAATTTCTGTTTCTGACAGAAATTTTTTTATGAGCGCCCGGAGCGGTCTGAGGGGTTACAGACCCGATTCCGGCAGGAAGAAAATCCAGAGATAGCGGACACCTTTGCACCGGCCTTAGGGGAGGGCGCGGGCCTCCGGTCAACGGAGCTAAAACAATAGAAGGGAAATCATTCCATATGAATCAATATGTCATAAGAGGCGGAAATCCACTGGCAGGGGAGGTGGAGATCGCCGGCGCCAAGAATGCGGCGTTGCCGATTATTTCTGCTGCCATCATGGCCGACCAGTGTGTGACGCTTGAAAACCTTCCGGATGTCAACGACGTGAACGTCCTTCTGGAATCCATCGCGGGGATCGGAGCTCACGTAGACCGCATCGACCGCCATACCGTCAAGATCAATGGCTCTACCATCCACGACTGCTGCGTGGAGTACGAATATATCAAGAAGATCCGGGCATCCTACTACCTTCTGGGCGCCCTTCTGGGCAAGTACAACAGTGCCAACGTTCCGCTTCCCGGCGGCTGCAATATCGGCAGCCGGCCCATCGACCAGCACTTAAAGGGCTTCAGGGCCCTGGGCTGCGACGTGAAGATCGAGCATGGCACAATCATGGCCTCCTGCGATTACATGCGGGGGACGTCCATCTTCCTCGACAAGGTCTCCGTCGGCGCGACCATCAACATCATGATGGCAGCCTCCAGGGCCGTCGGCCGGACCACCATTGAGAATGCCGCCAAGGAGCCCCACGTCGTCGACGTGGCCAACTTCCTGAACAGCATGGGCGCCGATATCCGCGGTGCCGGCACCAGCCGGATCAAGATCAATGGCGTCACCTCCTTCCACGGCTGCTCCTACACCATCGTGCCCGACATGATCGAGGCAGGTACTTTCATGATGGCGGCAGCGGCTACCAAGGGTGATATCATCGTCAAGAACGTCATCCCCAAGCACCTGGAAGCCATCTCCGCCAAGCTCCTGGAGATCGGCTGCGAGGTCGAGGAGTTCGACGCCTCTGTCCGCGTCGTGGCGGCCAGACGTCTCCAGAGGACCCATGTGACCACCCAGCCTTATCCCGGATTCCCGACGGATATGCAGCCGCAGATGACGGTGGTGCTGGCCCTGGCCCAGGGAACCTCCATCGTTACCGAGAGTATTTTCGAGAATCGCTTCAAGTACGTGGATGAGCTGGCCAGAATGGGCGCCAACATCAAGGTGGACAGCCACACAGCCATCATCGACGGCGTTCCCTCCCTGACCAGTGCCAGGGTTTCCTCGCCCGACCTTCGCGCCGGCGCTGCTCTCGTGATTGCGGGCCTTTCCGCCGAGGGCGTCACGGTGATCGATGACATAGTCTATATCCTCCGGGGTTACGAGGATTTCGACGGTAAGCTCCGCTCCCTCGGCGCGGAAATCAAGACCGTCTCCTCTGAGCGGGAGGTTGAGAAGTTCAGGCTGGGCGGCGTCTCCTGACGCTGTAGCCGCTGGGCCCATCGGGGCCTTAAGGAGTAACTGTATTGACGGGGCTGTCGTCCCAGGTATGTGCCATACCAAGGCGTATGACATGTACCTGGCGCGACAGCTCTTTCTATGCATATTTGGATCGGTGTGCAGGAAGGCTGCCTGCTTTGCCGGGGCATGTGGAGTGAGAGCAGAAAAAGCCGTCATGTCTGCCGAATCAGGCGTGAAAATAAAAGCCGGACAATGGCTGACAGGAGAAAAGGAGATCAGGTAAAGTATGACCCAGACCAGACCGGACCCGGTCTTTTCTGAAATGGAGGCCTGCCGCCTCTGCGCCAGGTCCTGCGGCGCCCTGCGAAATGCCCAGCAGCCGGGCTACTGCGGGATGACCGCGGAGATCCGTGCCGGCCGGGCCGCCCTCCACATGTGGGAGGAGCCCTGCATATCCGGCAAGGAGGGCTCGGGCGCCGTCTTTTTCACCGGCTGCCCCCTCCGCTGCGTCTTCTGTCAGAATCGGTCCATCGCCCTCGGCCGGGAAGGGGTTCCCGTCACGGTGGAGCGGCTGTCGGAAATCTTTCTGGAGCTGGCTGCCCAAGGGGCCAACAATATCAACCTGGTGACGCCCACCCATTACGTGCCGCAGATCATCGAGGCTGTGCGGAAGGCCCGCGCCGAGGGACTTTCGATTCCGGTCCTCTATAACACCGGTAGCTATGAGACGCGGGAGACCATCCGAAGCCTTGCAGGGACGGTGGATCTGTTTCTCCCGGACCTCAAGTATTTTGAGCCAGAGACCGCGGCCCGCTATTCCCGGGCATCCGATTACTTTGCTGTGGCCACAGCCGCCATCGAGGAGATGGTGGCCATCACCGGTGCTCCCCGCTTCGACGACCGGGGAATGATGCAGAGAGGAACCATCGTTCGCCACATGGTCCTGCCGGGGCATGTCCGGGAGGCGAAGGAGATCCTGAGATATCTTCACGAGACCTACGGAAATGACATCTACGTCAGCATTATGAACCAATATACGCCTATGGAGGGGATCGGGGTTCATTTCCCTGAGCTGGCAAGGCGGGTCACGAGGCGCGAGTACGGCCGCGTCGTGGATTACGCCCTCTCCATCGGAATGGAAAATGCATACATTCAGGAAGGCCCCACGGCGGAGGAGAGTTTTATCCCTTCCTTCCGCGGCGAAGGCGTCCTGAGACAGGAGGTATTAAGTTGAGAGACTATATGATCCGGGCGACCGCCGCCCACCAGTTCGTCAGAGCCTTCGCGGTTTCATCCCGCGGCGTCACAGAGTATGCCAGGAAGGCCCACAATCTAAGCCCGGTGGCCTCCGCCGCCCTGGGCCGGACCATGGCAGCCGGCCTCATGATGGGCGCCATGATGAAAAATGACACCGACCTTCTGACCATCCAGTTCCGGGGCGACGGCCCGCTGGGCGGCATCACCGTCACAGCCACCTCCCAGGGTACCGTCAAAGGATATGTGGACCACCCGGATGTCGTCCTGCCGCCCAACCAGTTCGGACATTTTGACGTCGGCGGAGCCGTGGGCAAGGGTCTGCTCCACGTGCTGCGGGATACTGGCCTCAAGGAGCCTTACGCGGGCCAGGTGGACATCCAGACCGGCGAGATTGCCCAGGACATCGCCTACTATTTCGCCCTGAGCGAGCAGGTGCCGTCCATCGTGGCGCTGGGCGTCCTCATGAATAAGGACAACACTGTCCGGGAGACGGGCGGGTATATCATTCAGGTCATGCCGGACTGCCCGGAGGATGTCATTGCAGCGCTGGAGCGGAAGGCTGTATCCGTGGGCTCCGTCACGGATATGCTGAGAAACGGCGGCACGCCGGAGACCATGCTGGAGGCCCTGCTGGGCGATTTGGACCTTGAAATCAACGATTCCATGCCTGTGGCCTTCAAGTGCAACTGCTCCCGGGAGCGGGTGACCCAGGCCCTGATCGCCCTGGGCCGCAAGGAGCTCATGAACATCATCGCGGACGGCAAGGAGGAGACCTTGAACTGCGGCTTCTGCAACACGGATTACGTCTTCACGGTGGATGAGATGAAGGAGATCCTCAAGCGCTGCACCCACTGAGCGTGGCCTCAGGCGTTTTGCCCAAAAACAGGACATTTCCGGCGCCAAAGTGACCTATATACACAAAGTTATTTTTGAAGCTTGCAAGGAAGCGCAAGCTGTGCTATCTTTGGTCTCAGCCTATAGAGTCGGGCTTTCATTTTACGGCTCATACAACTTCATATTGATATGCTTACCTTTATTCAGAACGGTGGAGACTTAGAGGGTCTGCGAAGCCGTGACAACCTCCCGAAAGGGAAGGTGCCAACCTCAAGCGAGCAATCGAACAATAAGGGAATTGTGTGATGAATATCAGTCCGCGGTCCCAACTGCGGACTGTTTTTTATCAAAGAAAAGATACCGTACACAGGAGGTAAGCAGTCTTTGCCCGAAGGGGCGGAAAGGATCATATTTTACTACATGGAAAAAAGATTATTTACCTCTGAATCTGTGACAGAAGGACATCCGGACAAAATCTGCGACGCCATCTCCGACGCTATCCTGGACGAGTGCATGGCCCAGGATCCCATGAGCCGCGTGGCCTGTGAGACGGTCACCTGCACCGGATTTGTCCTCATTACCGGGGAAATCACAACAAAGGCCCGGATCGACTACCAGGCCATCGCCAGAGAGACCATCAAGGAGATCGGCTACGACAGCTCCGACAAGGGCTTCGACGGCAACACCTGCGCGGTCATGGTGGCCGTGGACCAGCAGTCTCCCGACATCGCCATGGGCGTCGACAAGGCCCTGGAGGCGAGGGAGAGTGAAATGTCCGACGAGCAGATCGGTGCCATCGGCGCCGGTGACCAGGGAATGATGTTCGGCTACGCCACCAACGAGACTCCGGAGCTCATGCCCTATCCCATCTCCCTGGCCCACAAGCTCTGCCTCCAGCTGACCAAGGTCCGAAAGGACGGCACCCTGCCCTACCTGAGGGCGGATGGAAAGTCCCAGGTCTCTGTGGAGTACGATGAAAATGGAAAGCCCAGCCGCCTTGAGGCTGTCGTGCTCTCCACCCAGCACGACGCTGAAGTCTCCCAGGAGCAGATCCATGAGGATATCAAAAAGTATGTCTTCGATCCGGTTCTCCCGAAGGAGATGATCGACGACGCCACGCGCTTCTACATCAATCCCACCGGCCGCTTCGTCATCGGCGGACCCGCCGGAGATGCCGGCCTCACCGGCCGCAAGATCATCGTCGACACCTACGGCGGCTATGCCCGCCACGGCGGCGGCGCCTTCTCCGGCAAGGACTGCACCAAGGTCGACCGGTCCGCGGCTTACGCCGCCCGCTATGTGGCCAAGAACCTGGTGGCCGCCGGTCTGGCTGACCAGGTGGAG
>CAMONF010000157.1 GCA_946620335.1 uncultured Clostridia bacterium | reverse complement strand
TCCACCTGGAAGGCTCCTTCCGGCTGGCCTACAATGCCTCCATGTTCGTCCGGGAAGGACTCGGCTATCAGTTGTCCTTCGCCCACCTGGTGGATGTGTCCCCGGAAAGCGGCCTGGCCTTCCGCCCGCTTGCGCCGAGGCTGGAGGTGAAGCTCTATCTGATCTGGAACCGGTATCAGACCTTTACGCCCATCGCCGAGCGGTTCCTTGCGCAGGTGAAGCGGAACTTCAAGTCCTGAACGGCCGGCATGTTTGTTATCATTATGTAAACCAATATTCAAGGAGCTTATCATGGCCAAAAAGACAACCTTCCGCGAGGAGAACGACCAAAACAACATCCTCCGCCTCCGCGACGTTCTCTCCGCTCTCCCGCCCTACGTCCGCGATTTCTTCCGCTCCATCGAGCCGACGACCACCACGCGGACCAGAATATCCTACGCTTACGATCTGCGTGTATTTTTTGAATATCTCAAGAAAAATAACCCCATGTTCGCCTCCTACGACCTCCGCGACTTTACCCTGGAGGAGCTCAGCTCACTGACGGCCTCCGACATCGAGGAGTACATGGAGTATCTCAAGCTCTATCAGGGACCCGAGGACCGCGTGGGCGCCCAGGACCGCATCACCAACTCGCTTTCAGGCATCAAGCGCAAAATTTCAGCCCTCAGGACCTTCTACGCCTATCTTTACAAGCGCCAGATGATCGATTCCAACCCCACGGTCCTGGTGGACATGCCCAAGATCCGCGAGAAGACCATCATCCGCCTGGAGTCCGACGAGGTCGCCATGCTCCTCGACTACATCGAGCACTGCGGCGCCACCCTCTCCGGCCAGGCCCTCAAATACTACGAGAAGACCAAAGAGCGCGACCTGGCAATCGTGACCTTGCTCCTCGGCACCGGCATCCGAGTCTCCGAGTGCGTGGGACTGGACATCGAGGACGTGGATTTCCGCAACAACTGCCTCCGCGTCGTCCGCAAGGGCGGAAATGAAGCCCTTGTCTATTTCGGCGCCGAAGTCGAAGCCGCCCTCCGGCGGTATCTCGAGATTCGCAAGGGCATCACTCCTGCCCCCGGCGATGAGCACGCTCTCTTCTACTCGACCCAGCGACGTCGCATGGGCGTCCGGTCCGTAGAAAACCTGGTGGAGAAATACGCCTCCGCCGTGACTACCACAAAAAAGATCACACCGCACAAGCTCCGCAGCACTTACGGCACAGCCCTGTACAGGGAGACGGGCGATATCTACCTGGTCGCCGACGTGCTCGGCCACAAGGACGTCAACACGCCCCGCCGCCACTACGCCGCCATGGACGACGAAAAAAGAAGGCGGGCCGCTGACGCGGTCCGCCTCCGGGAAGAAGATTGAGAAAAAGGAACGTCCCTCATTCTCACTTCCCTGCCGGCCCCCCTTCCAGCTTGTCCATGCCTGACAGCTTCATGCTCAGCGGCAGAAAGACCAGGACGGAGCAGTAAGAAGCCACGCAGAGACGAGGGAACGAATACATCACAGCGCCCCAGTACATGTTCATGAGGGCCCCTTCCATCTTCATGCCGATAAAGGTCATAATAAGGGTCATCAGGCTCGTGAAAATCAGGGTCATCACGACTGCCACCAGGAAAAGCTGGGGAAATGCCATGGGGTTCTTCCCGGGGAAGAGCTTGTCGCCCAGGAAGCCGGCAATCTTTTTCACAGGTATGATCATACCCAGGAGCTCCATGACCACAAAGCCGATCACTACCATGCCCAGGGTCTCGGGGCCGAAGCTCTGGCCGTTGATCAGGTTCGTGACGGCCACCATGACCAGGACAAAGGGGAGGTTGAAGATGAGGTTCTGAGCGATGATCATTTTCGGAGCAGGTTTCATAATGTTGTCATTTCCTTCTTAATGTTGGTGATCGGTCTGCAGGGTATCAGAGTTTATAGTGCCAGATCTCGTCAGATCTGGCAAAGCCTCCCGCGCAGTACCGGTTAACTGATTTGAGATTCAGCGAATGCCGGCAAAGGGCCCCGGCAGGACCCGGCCCATCCGGCGCGCGCCGCTGTAGTCCCTGTCAAAAACGATGTCAGTGCCGTCCGGATTTTCATACCGCTCTTCCGGCTCAAAAGCCTTCCCGAGCGTGTCGCTGTCGATCATGTCTGTCCGGAAGCCTCCCAGAAGCTCCGGAAGATTCGTCTCCCAGGAGACGGTATCCCCGCTCTCCTTCAGGCGGAAGTAGGCCGTGTGCTCCTGGTCTGTCAGGGGATCGGTCTCGTGACGCCAGGGCTTAGCCCCATTGAAATATGCGTTCCCGGCTGCCCAGACAGGCAGCGGGTCGAAGTGCATTTCCAGCCATTCGAAGACGTTCCGGAGCGGCCTGCCGACCTGGAAGCCGCTGTACCAGTCGTCAAATACCGGATACCCGTCAAAAACAGCGGTTCCAGCGGTGATATTGTCCAGCCCTTCCCGCTCCAGCGCCTCCCTGGCAGCGGCCTCGTCATAGGGCACATTCTGCATAAAGATGTTGTTGTAGAACCGATTGTCCCCGTGAAGGATCGTCATGAAGCCCATCACGTCCGTGCTGTGCGGAAAATGATACGGCGTGTAGCGGGGCTGGTTCTTCCCCTTGACCGTAAAATCAGTATTGGCACCCACCGAAAAGATGGACCCCATCACCAGATTATGCACCATGGCCACGCCCTGGGTGGCGATTTTCAGGGAAGCCTTGGACATCAGGATATTGTTGTCGATCAGCGTCGGCCCATGGCTGACCTCGACGAAGATATCCTGGCTGGTCTCGCTGCCCTGGCCTCGCTGTACGGAGGCCGGGATCTCGTTATCGTGGAGCAGGTTGCAGGTGATCCGGGTCCCCTGCGCCTGCCAGTCGCACCATATACCCATCGTGCAGTGATGAATGTGGTTCCTCCGCATCGTCACGTCGATGGCCGCATGAAGCTTGATGCCAGCGATTTCCGCGCCGCCAAGCTGCTGCATATTGTTGATGTGGTGAATGTGGTTGTCCTCAATAAGGCTGAAGACCGCCCCCATCCGCCCGGCGATACCGGCCTGCTCACAGTGGTGAATGTTGCACCCGCGGACGATGTGGCTGCCGATATTCTCTTTGTTCCAGCCGTGGACCACGCCGCGGCAGACCGCGTCCCGCTCCATCTGTGTCGGACTCTTCACCCGCTTGTGGAAGGCATACTGGTCATTGTCGGGATCCAGGTATTTTCCCAGGGAAATGCCGACACACTTGCTGTTGCTGACTTCACATCCCTCAATGATCCAGCCCTTTGACCAGTGGGGACCGATCATGCCGTCCTGGAAGGAGGCGGGCGGCGCCCAGGTCGTGGCGGCTTTGGTGATGCAGAAGCCGCGCACCGTGATATAGCCGCGCCCTGTCCGTGAGGGGAAGAAGCAGTTCCGCCGGACGTTGATCTCCACATTCTCCTCGTTGGGGTCAAGGCCCTGGAAATTGCCGTAGAGAATGGTGCGGTCTTCATTTTGCTCCGTATACCACTTATAGACAGACCGCTCAGGCTCCCAGGAGGAGGCTTCGGCCACCCCTTCCAGGCACTCCGCAAGGCTGGTGGTCTCATACATCTGGCGGTCGTTCAGATAGACGGCGCCCGTGTGCCGCACCGGCGGAGCAAAGTACCAGTCTCCTTCCACGAGCGTCGTGTAAGGGTTGTAATTTCCGAAGAGCCCGTTGTCCACGGCGCACGTCCAGACAGTCCCAGAGAAGGGTTTCCAGGTCCGGATCCGCTCAGCGCCGGTGATCACAGCGCCCAGGGGCACCTGGCTGGTATAGGTGATGCGGGCCTCCGCACTGCCCCCAACAGCGGGGTCAACATATTCCCGGTAGATTCCCGGTGCGACGAGGACTTCATCGCCAGGCCTGGCAGTCTGCGCCGCCGCGCTGATGGTCCTGAACGGTTTTTCCTGTGTGCCGCTGCCCTCCTGCCTTGCGGCAGCATCGACATAAAGCTTCATTTATTTCCTCCTCTTTTGACCTGCCTTTATCCCTCGTTCGCCTTCATGGATTCCTTCATTTTGGCGATGGCCGGATAATGCTTCTCGATCGGGTAGAACTTCAGCAGAAGAGCCAGAATGAGGGAGATGGCCGCCGGCACGCCGAAACGCACCAGGTTGATGCCGAACAGTGCGCTCTCCGGCTGCTGTCCGATGGCGCCGGCCACATAACCGGTGGCAGCCAGAACGGCCAGGATGCCGGAGCTGGCGATGGTCTGCCCAAGTTTACCTGCAAAGCCCTTGAGTGCGGAAATGGTTCCGTTGAGGGAGATGCCGTCCTTGAGCTGGACAAAGTCGATGACGTCGTTCATGAGCACGTTGACCAGGGCCATGGACATGGCGCTGGAGCAGGTGGCCAGGAAGGAGATCACATACAGGAGGATCAGACTCTTGCTGCCGACGAAGAATGCGACCGCATACAGGACAGCGGCGATGGCCTGGGTATACATCAGGGCCTTGTGGCCGGTCTTGAAGATCCGGAGGGCGATGGGCAGAAGCACCATCATGGATATTAAAGCACCCATGGAGATGATGAGCATGTAGATCGTGATCAGGTCCGGCCTGGTCAGGTAGTACATGACGTAGTAGACGGAGGAGGAGAACATCAGGGCATAGCCGACAGCCACCAGGCACCAGGCCACCATGACCGGATAGATTTCGCCATGCCTGAAAAGCTTCTTCAGGTCAACGAAGACGGAGGTTCCCTTGGTGAACGGCTTGAGGTATTTCTCCTTGGTCGTCGCGAACAGGCCCCAGAAGCATACGATCGTGAGCAGGCCGTAGATGACCATCAGCGGGACATAGCTGCCGCCGGTCCACCCAAGGAAGTTGGTGGTGAAGGAAGAAGCGATGACGTAAGCGACTGCCGTGACAGCTCCGCCGAGGGCGATGATGGAATTGCGCTCCCGGTCGCTCTTGGTACAGGCCGGCAGGACAGCCATCTGCGGCATGGTGAGAACGGTGAATACCATGCCGTACAGGATATAGAAGACGGCGATGTAAGCAATCTTGGCATTCATGGACAACCCCTGGGGATTCAGGAAAAGCAGAACACCGACGATAGCCAGCAGGACCGGGAAAAGACGGAAGTAGGGGCGATACCGGCCGTATTTGGTCTTGGTGCGGTCAGCGATGGCGCCCATGATCGGGTCGTTGATGGCGTCCCAGGCACTTGCGATCAGCAGAATGGAGGAGGCAATGGCTGCCGGGATTCCTACCTGGTCAGTCAGGAAAATAGCAAAGTAGCTGTTAATGGTGGCGGCGATGAGTTGGGGACCGCCGTTCAAGGACGTCGCGTGGAACCACTTGAACGCCTTGGAGCATTCATTCTGTTCTGTCATCTGCATGTTCTGATTCTCCATTTTTATCTCCTTTTGTCTGTTCTTATTTCCGTCCGCTGCGCTTATTCTCCCGTACAGCAGGGGCGGTATGTTGACCAACGCTTTATAGACATACTATATGGTTTTTGGTAATATAGAACAATGACGTGACTTGACCCGGCAACAGGCTGAATGTGTCAAAATCCGACTTTTTAAGGTTTTATCCATAGGCCTACAGGAGGAATGACTTTGCAGTACGGCGAGCATACCGAAATCGACGTTCAATACCTGGTCTCTGATCTGGGCGCAGCCCTGTCTCTGCAGAATTTCGACAGCCAGTCTCTGCAGCTTTTTGAGCTGCGCACGCCCTTTCTGTTGCTGGTATCCCAAAGCGACGACGAGCATAACGACTATCACTTCTATCAGTTCTCATTTGACGCCAACTACGCCCATGTGATTGGTGAGAAGGAGCTGAACCGCTTCCATAAGCGGCCGCAGCACCAGCACTCCTTCGTGGAGATCATGATCGTTCTGGAGGGGGAGGTCGTCAATACCATCGAGGACAACACCTATACCTACCATCCGGGGGACTGTGTGGTCATGAACCGCAACATTCACCACAGGGAGGATGGTGTCTTTCAGGCTGTCTTTTTTGACATTCAGGAAAGCTTTATCCGTGACGTGATCGCGGAAGAGACAGCCGTCTTCCGGGGCCTGTCAGACAGATATGCCCATTTTCTCCAGTCCGCTATCGTCAAGATGCTCCAGGAAGCCGATCAGGAGGACTCCCGGTTCCAGAAACTGTATTTCGACTGTCTGCCGGTCACTTTCCCGGAGGATAACCTGAAGGAAATCTACCCCCTCATCAACAATATCATCCGTGAACTTTGCGAAGGTGGACCGGGGTCTGTGAGCCTGGTTCGCGGGTATTTTCTGAAGCTCCTGACAAGGCTGTGCGATCCGCAGTTCTACAATGTGAGCAGCATCAGCTCCACCTTGTCCAAAAAGGATTTCCTGGTGAAGAAGGTCAGCCATATCCTGGAGACGAGGCACGGCCGGATCTCACTCGGTGAGCTCTCCGGCCTGCTCCACTATAACGAAGAATACCTGAACCGCGTTGTAAAAGAGCGGACCGGCAAGACCATCTCCCAGCACCGCCAGATGATTGTTCTGCGGGAAGCCCGGCGGCTGCTCGAAGAGACGGACCTGAGCATTTCCGAAATCACAGACATGCTTGAACTCTCGAACCGGAGCTACTTCTACAGCCAGTTCCGGAAGGAATACGGCCTCACCCCCGCAGAATACCGCCAACAGAAAAAAAGATGAGAATGAGAGACGGTCCTGCTGCGTCAAAATCAAAGATTTTGACGCAGCAGGACCGTCTCTCACCCTCATAACGCAGCCCTCACAATGTAACAGACGTGTCCGCTCATCAAAGGCTCGGCTGATCGGAAAAAACCGGCTCCGCGATGCTGCGGAGCCGGTTCCTCATGTAACCGTCTCTGATTCCCAGTTTCATTCCTTGCTCACCTTCCGAATCCGCTCAAAGGGGATGTCATTACTATAATATCCCTCTGTCTCACCGATTCCCAGTTTTACTTCCTCACAATAAT
>CAMONF010000156.1 GCA_946620335.1 uncultured Clostridia bacterium | reverse complement strand
GGTCACGACCTCCGCGGCGGAAAATACAAACAACGACAACTCCCTCGCTTCCCTGGCGGCGGGCACCGTGACCCGGGCCGAGTACCAGCGGGCCGCGGCCAACATCTGCCGCTTCATCATGGGCAAGCCCGTCTTCGCCCGCTATACCGGCATCGGCGACGAGCTGGATCGGCAGCTGGAAGGGGAAATGGACGAGGAGGAGCTGAGCTTCGAGAAAATGATCGACTGACGCCTGGACGAGAAGGGCATCGGCCTGATCGACGCTGCCGACATCGACGCCGGCCGTGGGAAGACCACGATGATTTCCGTCGCCATCCGGGAGCGCGGCATTTACAAGCTCACCTTCCGTCTCAGGGCTGCCGAGGGCCTGAGCTCTCTGGCCCAGATCCCCATGACCGTGTTCAAGGACAAGGAGCTGGCGGCTCAGGTCACTTTGAACGGCTCTGAGAGGGAGTGGAAGACGGAAGAGATCGTACTCTCTCCGGCCATGTCCACCTTCTTCCTCAAGCTCTACTTCGCCCAGGCGGGCATGGAGATCGGCGGTGTGGAAATCACCCTGGTGGAATCCCTGGAAGAGCGGATCCGCGCGGCTATTGCAGCCATGCAGGCGGGGAAGGATGAGGAGTGAAATCGCTATGAGGCTTTGGCCGCAGAGGGGGGGAAAATTGCTCTGCGGCAGAGGCAACATGAGCTCTATAGAAATTTAGCCTATCTCATACGGTGAGACCGCTCTGCGGCGGAGGTGACAGCTCTGAAAGAGCCTTCTGCCGTCTGCCGGACAGCGGCAGCAATCATTGAGAACATGCAGCGCAGTTGGTCCAGCACGCCGATTTTTGTGAACAGGGCGCCTCAATTGTGATATAATGCCCGGGGTGCCGGCTTTTGGCCCGGGGCCGTCAGCCGGCACCAATACTTACGAAGGAGAGACTTCCATGGAAATGGCACTTATTCTCATCCGGCAGATCCTCCAGATGTTCCTTCTGGCAGGCGTCGGATTCCTCCTCTTCAAGACCGGGAAAATATCCCAGGAGGGCAGCAAGGCCCTGGGCAACATTCTGATCTATGTCGCCCTGCCGGCCGTCATCGTCAACAGCTTTCTGGTGGAGCGGACGCCGGAGCATCTGACGGGTATCCTCCTTAGCGGCATCGGGGCGGCGGTCCTCATTTTAATGTCCATCGCCGTATCCCGCCTGGTGTTCAGAAATGACGCCATTGCTGCTTTCGCAGGCGCCTTCTCAAATCCCGGCTTCTTCGGCGTGCCCCTCATCGTCGCTTCCGTGGGGCAGGGGGCGGTCTTCTACGTCGCCTGTTTCATCGCCTTTCTCAACATCGGACAGTGGACTTACGGCGTGTCCCTCCTGAACGGGCAGCCGATCCTGCAGGGGCTTCAGCCCAAAAAGCTGATCAAGGCGCCCTTTATTCTCGCCATTCTGGCCGGGCTCCTGCTCTTTCTCACGCAGCTGCCGCTGCCGGACGTGGTCAGGGGGTTCATTTCCAGCGCTGCCGGGCTCAACACGCCGCTGGCCATGTTCACGGTCGGCATCTATCTGGCCCAGACGGACCTGGGGAGGATGGTGAAGCGGAAATCCCTGTATCTGGTCTCCTTCGTGAGACTTCTGCTGGTGCCTTTCATCGGCATACTGATCCTGGCGCTGGTGCCGGCCTCCCTCGGGGATATGAAGTCGGCCCTGCTGCTGGCCCTCGCCTGCCCGGTGGGCTCCAATGTGGCGGTTTACGCCCAGCTTCACGGGAAGGATTATCCTTACGCTGTGGAGACGGTCATCGTTTCCACTGTCCTGGCCATCGTCACGATGCCGGTCATTATGTATCTCGCTTCCATGATCTGGGGCGCTTGAGTGCCTGGCGCCTTCAGGTTCGGCAGGTTTATATAGCGACATTACAAGAAAAGGAGAAATGAAAATGGTAGTATTCAGAGGTATAGGATTCAAAATTTTCGTCGCTGTCATGGCAGTGATCGCCCTGGTCGTCGGCGTCAACATGACCTTCTTCCGCACGAGGGGGCTCAGCCAGACCACGGCGACCGTCAGCTCCGTCGAGGTGGAGGATGGCGTGGACGATGAGAAAGAGTACACCGTCATGGTGGACTACACGGTCGAGGGAAATACCTACACGGCCCTCCTTGACGCTGCCAATCTGGACAAGTACCAGGAAGGCCAGACCGTCGAGGTCTACTACGACCCTGCCAAGCCGGAAGTCGTAAAGACCAAGGATCTGGGTGTCAGCCTCTACGTGCTGATCGTCGGCATCGCCCTCCTGGCTTGGGTGATTTTTGATACGGTGAAGACCCGGCAGGGCGTGAAGGAGCTCAAGGAGACCACTCCCAGCTTCGGCACCTATATGCCTTCCGTGAAGGGTGAGGAGCGCGAGCTCTACTTCCTGAGCGACCGGGGAACTGCCAAGGTCGGTCACCACATCGAGGATAAGGACCGGAAGGTCCTCTACGAGGGCAAGGTCACGAAGTTCACGCTCACCACGCCGACCGGTTTTGATTTTATTGACCATGTGAATGCCAAGACAACGCCTCACCTGGTCGGACACGAGGAGTCCGCGGAGTACAACTCCCTCCTTCTTGACAACTACTACACCTTTACCTTTGACGGCGAGAATATCTGGGACCACCTGAAGCGGAACGGCATCACCGTGAAAGCCAGTAAGATGGACGGCAACATCCTCTGGGTCCAGTACCGGATCTACCGGGACGGCGAGGAGATCGCCCTGGCCAAGAGCAGCTCCATGTACGTCCACGAGGAGGACGAGGCAGGTCACGGCAAGCTGAGCAAGCTGGTCCCGATGACCGGTTACTACCGGGTCTGGACGCGGGAGCAGAATCTGGATCTCATTTTCCTGACCCTCATGGCCTTCGCCAGGACCGGCGCCCGGAACGACGAGGGCGGCAGCAATGCGGTGAATATGCTTCTCGGACGCGGGGAAGAGGAATAAAGTTTGGAAGCAGGGGAGGCGAAAACTGGGAATCAGGGACGGTTCCTTTTCCCACTTTTCGATTTTCGAAAAGTGGGAAAAGGAACCGTCCCTGATTCCCAGTTTTCGCCTTCTTGACAACCCGGGTAAACAGTGCTAACATACCAATCGTGAATTAGCGTCAACTAACGCACTGCAGCCCAGGAGCACATTCGCAACATGCCCAGAGATAAGACAGACAGCCACCGCCGGGTCCTCGCGGCGGCCAGGGAAGAGTTCATGACATACGGCTTCGAGAATGCCTCCATGCGCCGGATCGGCAAGCGGGCCGGCATGACGGCGGCAGGTCTATACCGCCATTGCCGTGACAAGGCAGACCTCTTCGGGCAGCTGGTCTCCGGACCTGCGGAGGATCTGAAGGCCTGGATGGCCAGTCATGCCGCCGATGCCATGTGCGCGGCAGCAGAGGGTGGGAGTGGACTGTGGGAGAGTACTTGGATCGACATGATGCGGGAACTGGTCTATCCCCGGATGGAGGAGTACAGGCTTCTGCTGGGCAGGAGCCAGGGAACCGTCTACGAGAACTATCTCCGCGACTTGACCGATCTGGCCCAGAAAAGCATGCTGGAAGCCCTGGAACTTCTCAAGTCGCAGGGCCGTCCGACAAATGAAATCACCCCCGAAGAACTTCACCTGCTCCTGAGCGGCTATACAGCGGCCGTCTTCGAGCCGGTGATCAACCAATATTCAAAGGAGGAAGCCGAACGGTGCCTCGCTACCGTCGAGGCCTTCTTTCTTCCCGGCTGGCAGAAGCTGATGGGTTTCTGAAGCCGACTATCGGAGTCTTCCTTCCCGGTTGGCAGAAGCTGATGAGCTTTTGAAACCGACTTATTGAAGTCTTCCTCCCCGGCTGATGGGCTTCTGAAGCCGGCCGTCGAAGTCTTCCATTCCCCCTAACCGACAGTAGCTGAAGGGCTTCTGACGGCAGTCCGATCTGTTATCACAAAATGCCTGCTCCATAGGGAGTCAGGCATTTTGTACTATAATGGGTTAGCTAACCATAACTACCTGGCGTTCACTTAAACCGCACACACAAGAAAGGAGTTTGCTGTATGCAGGAAAATGCCAAACAACCCTCCGCTATGGCCTGGGTCCTCTCCCAGACCGGTGTTCACAAGGGCCAGTATATACTTTCCGTGGTCCTTGCAGTCCCGTCCCTGATTCCCACTTCCGCTCCTTGCACCCTGTCCCCCTTTGTGATAGGCTTTTTTTAAATAAACCCATCCAGGAGGTGAACTATGAGAGCACTCTTCATCGGCGGAACCGGAACCATCAGCATGGCCATCGTGGAACGTTTGGCCAAGGACCCCCTCTGGGAGGTCTACGTACTGAACCGCGGCCGGCGCCGCGCCGCACTCCCGGAGGGGGTGCATCAAATCGTTGCCGATATCCACAACGAGGCGGAAACGGCTGAAAAGCTGAAGGGAATGACCTTCGATACGGTCTGCGAATTCATCGGCTTCAAGCGTGAGGATGTCGAACGTGACTACCGCCTCTTCAAAGGA
This sequence comes from uncultured Clostridia bacterium, assembly GCA_946620335.1. Lineage (GTDB taxonomy): Bacteria > Bacillota > Clostridia > Lachnospirales > Lachnospiraceae > Chordicoccus. The sequence goes on along the minus strand of CAMONF010000156.1, from coordinate 991 downwards.
AAAACAAGGCAGTACATCTACACCAGTTCCGCCTCCGCTTACAATAAGCCGGCGGCTTCCTACCGAATCACCGAGGGGACGACGCTGGCCAATCCCTACTGGCAGTATTCCCGGGACAAGATCGCCTGCGAGGAATTCCTCATGGAAAAATACCGCGAAGAGGGCTTTCCGGTCACCATCGTCCGCCCGAGCCATACTTATGATGACCGCCACATCCCGCTGGGTATGCACGGCAAGAACGGTTTCTGGCAGGTCGTAAAGCGCATGCTTGACGGAAAGCCTGTCATCATTCACGGTGACGGTTCTTCCCTCTGGACGCTGACTTTCAACACCGATTTCGCGATCGGCTATACCGGCCTCATGGGCAACCGCCACGCCATCGGCGAGGCTTTCCAAATCACCGGCGACGAGACGCTGACCTGGGACCAAATCTACGCCACGGTGGCGGACGCCCTGGGCGTCGAGCTCAAGGCCGTCCACGTATCGTCCGAGTTCCTGGCGGCGGCCGGCGAGAAGTACGGCTACGATTTCTGTGGCAATCTTACCGGCGACAAGGCCGTTTCCGTAGTCTTCGACAACACCAAACTGAAGTCCCTGGTCCCGGAAATGACAACCCACATCCCCTTCCACCACGGCGTCCGCATCGCCCTTGCCTACATCCTGTCCCACCCGGATGAGTGCCAGAAGGCCGATCCCGAGTTCGACGCCTGGTGCGACCGCGTCATCGCTGCCCAGGAGGCCGCACTGAAGCTCGTCTGAGTCCGGGGGCTGGGCCGGGGGAAGGCTCTGTTGCCCAGTCCGGGCGTCCAGATGTCTCCTCTCAGAGGGACACTTCCGTTCGCTCGGACTGGCAGCGGGGCGGTGGGGCCGGGAGAAGGCCCTGTTGCCCAGTCCGGGCGTCCAGATGTCTCCTCTCAGAGGGACACTTCCGTTCGCTCGGACTGGCAGCGGTACCCGTGGGGCGGGGCGGTTCCGTTGGAACCTGCCCGCG
>CAMONF010000155.1 GCA_946620335.1 uncultured Clostridia bacterium | reverse complement strand
CCTTGACCCCTGACAGGACCATGTTGACGGTGTAGAGGCTGATCCAGTTCAGCATGATGCCGGAGATAACCTCATTGACATTGCAGTAGGCCTTTAAGAGACCCACGATAGCGCCAAGGATACCGCCGCCGATCATGGCCAGGATCAGGCAGACATACCAGGGAAGCTGGAGGAAAATAGCGCCGTAGAGGGCGAAGAAAGCGCCCATGGTGTACTGGCCGGAGGCTCCGATGTTGAAGAGGCCCGTCTTGAAGGCGAAGCCCACGGAGAGACCGCAGCACATGAGCGGCGCGGCCTGGTAGAGGACCTTGCCGAACTTGTCAAGGTTGGAGAAGCCGGTGCCCAGCATGGCGCCCATGCCTTCCGCCGCCGCGGAGGGCTTTAAGATGAGCAGGAGCAGGAAGCCGATGGCGAGGCCGATGACGATGGAGAGGAGCGATGCCAGGATACTGATGAGAGAAGCATTCTCCGCAAGGGATTTTTTCTTATTCATGCGGTGGTGACCTCCTTTCCCTGACGGCTCGCGCCGGCCATGTACAGGCCGAGCTCCTGAACGTTGGTCTTCTTGGGATCGAACTCGCCGACGATCTCGCCCTCGTACATGACGAGGATCCGGTCAGAGAGGTTCATGACTTCGTCCAGCTCCAGGGAGACCAGCAGGACTGCGCGGCCCTTGTCACGCTCCTCCACCAGCTGGCGGTGGATGTACTCGATGGCGCCTACGTCCAGACCGCGGGTCGGCTGAACGGCTACCAGAAGCTCAGGATTCTTGTCGATCTCCCGGGCGATGATGGCCTTCTGCTGGTTGCCGCCGGACATGGCGCGGGCGATGGTGATGGGGCCCTGGCCGGAGCGGATGTCAAACTTCTCGATCAGCCGCTCAGCGTACTTGCGGACCGCATCCTTCTTAATGACTCCGTGGTTGGAGAATTCAGGCTCCCAGTAGCGCTGGAGGACCAAATTTTTCTCCAGCGTGTAATCCAGGACCAGGCCGTGCTTGTGGCGGTCCTCCGGGATATGGCTCATGCCGCCCTTGGAGCGGTCACGGATATGGGCGTTGGTAATATCCTTTCCACAGAGCGTGACGGTGCCGCTGGTCACCTTGGAAAGCCCCGTCAGACCGTAGACCAGCTCGGTCTGCCCGTTGCCTTCGATACCGGCCACGCAGACGATCTCGCCCTGGTGGACGTCGAAGCTGACGCCCTTGACCGCGTCATTGTTGTGTCTCCTGCTGGGGACCCTGAGATTCTTGACGGACAGAATGGTATCTCCTGTCTTGACCGGCTTCTTATCGACCTTGAACTGGACGTCGCGGCCGACCATCATGCGGGAGAGATCTTCCTTGGTGCAGTCGGCGATGTTCACGGTGCCCATGTAGGCGCCCTTGCGAAGGACCGTGCAGCGGTCCGCCACCGCCATGATTTCAGCCAGCTTGTGGGTGATGAAGAGGATGCTCTTGCCCTCTGCCTTGAAGCCCTTCATGATTTCCATGAGCTCGTCAATTTCCTGCGGTGTCAGAACAGCCGTGGGCTCGTCGAAAATGAGGATTTCGTTGTCCCTGTAGAGCATCTTAAGGATCTCGACCCTCTGCTGCATACCGACGGAAATGTCGCTGACCAGCGCATCCGGGTCGACCCTGAGCCCGTACTTCTCGGAGAGGGCCATGACCTTCTTCCTCGCCTCGTCGTACTGGAGAATGCCGTTCCTGGTATCCTCCACGCCCAGGATGATGTTGTCCAGAACGGTGAAGCATTCCACCAGCTTGAAGTGCTGGTGTACCATGCCGATGCCCAGACGGTTGGCATCGTTGGGGTCCTTGATCTTGACCTCCTTGCCGTCCTTCTTGATGACGCCTTCCTCAGCCTGGTAGAGACCGAACAGAACGCTCATCAGCGTGCTCTTGCCGGCTCCGTTCTCGCCCAGCAGGGCATGGATCTCCCCGCGGCGCAGCTGTAGCGTAATGTTGTCATTTGCCTTGATGCCGGGGAATATCTTTGTGATATTCAGCATCTCGATGACATAGTCTTCAGCCAATACGTATCACCCCTTCTCTACTTGATTGTACGCGGGAAATGAAATCCCGCCCCGACAGATACCTGCTCTGCCCGCACGTCCGACCCGACCAGGTCCGGGCAGGCAGCCTTACCCATTTTCGGTTGGTCCGATTCATTTTATTATAACATAAAAAGACGTCCGCGCTATATGCACGGACGCCTTTATTCAAATAATTTTTTCGATTGTCAGTCAATTATCTCACAGTTCCGTCAAAGGGCAGAACTTCCGGAGGAATTATTCCTGATAATCGACAGTGATGGCGGTGACAGCCGGTGTAACGGCGGTATCGAAGCTGTTGTCAACAACGAGAGAGCCGTCGACCAGGGATGCGAACAGGGCATCGTAGTCAGCCTGGGAGAAGGTATTGAAGGTAGAGGTCTCCATCGGAAGGCCGACGCAGTTTTCCTCAGCGCCCAGTGTGGTCTCCTTGCCGGCATAGGCCTCGGAGAACTTCCAGCCGTTGTTCATGGCGTCGGTCAGAGCCACGTTGACGGAGTTGGCAAGGGCCTTCATAGCGGAGGTGACAACGCAGGGATCAAGGTTGGACTGGTCGACGTCGACGCCGATCATCTTGCCGT